>JBJOQV010000414.1:0-3380 GCA_046049785.1 Pseudomonadota bacterium | reverse complement strand
GCGCCCATGCTCCAAAAGATAGATCACCGCCCTCGGCTCCAACGACTTCTTGTCTGGGTAAAACCGCGGGGTATTGCCTTGCATCGGCCCTTGCCACACGGCGCAGTGAACGTTCTTGCTCACCTTAACCGTGTGGCAACGGCTCAAAATCATCGCCTTCCATGCCGGGCTGAGCGTGCAGGTTTCAATGCCCATGCGTGCGCCCCAACCCACCACACAACAACCGCTGCAAATCCACTCCTTCATCGCCCACCTGCGCCGCGCTATACAGCGCCACGGGGCGCCGAGCGCCGGGCAACTGCGCACGGCCAACCTCTTGCACCACGCCGCTGCGCTTCATGCGGTCTACCAAGCGCTCCACCGCGCGCGGCGGCATGCCCAGCGCCGCGCGTAGCGCACGCTGCGGGCTTTGCGGATGTTCGCGCAAATAGTCCAGCACCCAACTATGTCGCTGCGAAACAGGGCGGCCACGGCGCATTTGCATCAATCCTTAGGCATGAAGTAGCCGCACGGCTTGCGCAGCAGGTCATACTGCGCGCGCGGCTGTTGACCATCAAATTGCAGCGTTGACCGCGCGCAGCGGTCTTTGATCTCACAGCCGCGCCTTTGGCACGGCTCATAGTCCAGCAACGCCGTTTCAATCACCCGCAGCTCACGCCGGCGGCGCTTGGCCGCATAGCCGCGCCGCAACTCTTCAACCAATTGCTGCGCACTCATTCAACTTTCTCCCGCCGCACCCCGACAATCACACTGCACCCCAGCGCCGGCCGCGCGTGCATGCGCTCCAGCGCCGGCTGCAAATACCCTTTCAGCGGCCTAAACGGAAATGCCGCGCGGCTGGCCGCCCGCCCGCTGTCCACCGGCGGCGCATCACCCCGCCGCTTGCGTGGCGCCTTCAGCACCTGCACATCACCGGGAAGCAGTTGCGCGTTCTTAAGCACAAACGCTTGCACGCGCGCAACGCAATCGCTCCAGCGCCTGTTATGCCAACGCCAGCCTTCGCGCCGCGCAATTGCACGGCCTATTTCTTCGCAACCAAAGCCGCACACATCTACACCAAGCGCCAGCAGCACCGCGCGGGCGTCGGCCCAGAGCTTGACGGAAGCAGCGCGGCGCTCACTCATGCCGCGCCCTCCCGCTGCTTACCGCTACCTACCGCTTCAAACCGCACCAAACCGCTGCGTACCGCGGCCTGCGTCAGTAAAGTGGCGGCATGGGCACTCTGATCAATCACTTTCTGCACAAGCTGCGCAATCCACGCGGCCGGGTCAAGCCCAAGCGCGCTCGCCTGCGCCGCAATCGGGTCTTTGTAGGCCGCGTCCAAATGCACGCGATAGTCGGCTTTTTTCAGGGTCATGGGCGTGGCCTTAGCTCTGCAAACGGCGCTTCCATTGCACCGTCACTTCAAGATCGCCTAGCTCGCCGGAGTTGGACACGTCTGGCACCTGGAATCGCACCGCGTCATCGCCAAACACCGCACACTGATTCATGCGCGCAATGGCCAAATCCGCAAGCGCTTCGACCTGCGCGCGCTCTTCGTCGGTTATCACGGGGATCCTGGTTTCGCTCATGCGGGCACGCCTTCCTGCTGTTCGGTTCGCACACGGCGCTTGCCCTCAAAAATCGGCCACGGCGCAAGCAACTGTTTTTTCGTCACAGAACCATCCATCAGACGTGCTATGCGCTCGGCGTAGTCCGTCTCACCAGTCCACTCAGTGCGTGGCAACCGCCCGGCGGCCTGCCACTTGCGGATGGCGACATAGGTCACGCCAAGCTCTTTGGCCAGCGGCTGCAGACCGATCTGGTCTATTGCGCGTTGAAGGGGGTGTGATTTGCTCATAAACAGCCCCATTCTAAAACCGAAAGTTTTGATTAGTCAAACACCCAGAGTTTTAGAGCAAAAAGGTACTTTCGGTTACATGAGTAGCCGAATTGTCAACACCAAGTCCGCGTTTGCTGCGCGCCTGCACGAAATCTGTGAAGAGCAAGGTTTGCCGCTGCACGGCCGTCAAGTAGCGCTGGGGCAAGTCATGAAGGTCAGCCAAACCGCCGCCCGCAAATGGCTCACCGGCGCAGGCTTTCCAGAAGTAGAAAAAGGCATTGAGCTTGCCCGCTGGGGCAACGTCAACTTTGAATGGCTCATGACCGGCCGCGGCCCCAAGCGCGGCGCGACGATCGACACCAAAGCGCTGGTGCTGGGCGAGGCCATCGACGCCATGCCCGAGACCATGCGCGAGCAGGTGTTGGACTATTTCCGCTACAAAATCGAGACCAGCTCAGATTCTTTTATTGCGCAAGAACAAGTGGCGCGCTATGTTGTTGCTATCAACGCATATAAAGCCAAGCATTAAGGGGGAGTTATGGCAGAAACCACCGCGCCCGCCAAAGGGCCGGATCAAAAGTATTGCAGTGAATGCGGCGCCATCATCCGCCTCAAGGCAGAGATTTGCCCGCAATGCGGCGTGCGCCAGCAACTACCCGCGGCGCCCGGCGCGGCAGGCGCCTTTGCCGCCGCACCCGGCAGCCGCAAAAGCCGCACCGTGGCTATTGTGCTGGCCCTGCTGCTGGGCGGCCTGGGCATGCACAAGTTCTACCTGGGGCAAACTGGCATGGGCGCGCTGTATTTGGTGTTTTGCTGGACATTTATCCCCGCCATCCTCGGCTTGATCGAGGGCCTGATCATGCTCACCATGAGCGATGAGGCGTTCGCGCGCAAATATCCATAGGTAACGCAATATCCACGCGGCTTTCCAAGCATTTTTGCCTGGAAAAGCGCATGGATATTGCGTATTGGAATTTGCAGTAAGGATTCGAAATGAATTCTTCTCGCTATCCTTACCTGATCTGACTACGCAATGTTGATGAGGCTTTTCGAGCATTTTTGCCTGGAAAAGCGCATGGATATTGCGTATTAGAATTTGCAGTAAGGATTCGAAATAAATTCTTCTCGCTACCCTTACCTGACCTGACTACGCAATGTTGATGAGGCTCTCCAAGCATTTTTGCCTGGAAAAGCGCATGGATGTTAGGCGTAAAAAAAGACGGGCAGTGCCCGTCTTTTTTTATTCAAATTAAAACTTTAGGTTCTTGACAAACTAAAACCATCGGTTATATATTTCTCCGAACGCTACAACTTTCAGTACGGGAGAACCGATGCAAACCACCCACCTCACCCCCGACCAACGCCGCGCAGAAGCAGTTGAGCAAGCCGCGAGCGCTGAAACAGTTACGCTAGGCGAATACGTTTCAAAGCGCGCACTTGAAGGCTTGCAACAAAAACAGCAAGATCGGTTTGCAGATCAATCGACCGAACAAGCCACAAGCGCCTTCGACGGCAAGGAATGGCCAAGCGTCAACATCGACGGCGACCGCTATCTTTT
>JBJOQV010000413.1:0-5199 GCA_046049785.1 Pseudomonadota bacterium | reverse complement strand
TCTGCCACCCCGTGCACCGCAATCACCGCAACGCGTTTTTGCTCTGCCATTGCGCAAGTTTCCTTTGGCCCTTACTGTAGGCGGGCGCGGCGCATCGCGCTACGCCATGTTTGCGTTATGCAAGCCGCCGCAGCAGTAACCACGCAGCCAGTCCAATCAGCAGCATGACGGCAGAGGCTACTGCCAAGCCAAAGGTGCTGACCATCGCAATCGGTGCGACTACGCCCGCAACAATGGCGTTGCCGGCGCTGGCAAATGCGCCTTGTAACGATGCCGCCATGCCGCGGCGTGAGGGAAACAAGTCCAGCACCATCAGACTGAC
The DNA here is from genome assembly GCA_046049785.1 of Pseudomonadota bacterium. Taxonomy (GTDB): domain Bacteria; phylum Pseudomonadota; class Gammaproteobacteria; order Burkholderiales; family Burkholderiaceae_C; genus JBJOQV01. The sequence goes on along the minus strand of JBJOQV010000413.1, from coordinate 4,877 downwards.
CGATGGCTGCACCAGAGCCCAGCCCAGCGCATACAGACCGATAGGAATCATGGCCCACGGCATGCTTGCTGGCAGCCAGAAGTTATAGGCCAGATTGATCAGCGTGATGATCGCCATGATGCGGTAGCCGCGCCGCACCTGCCGCACACCTTCGATGCGGCCGGCAAAGCGGCCAGAGAACCACGCGCCAATCATGATGCCGCCGATAGTGGTGCAGAACAACCAGAAGAACTGCGTGGGCGGCACCTCCAGATGCTTGCCCATGAAGGTGGGTGAGGCAAGGATGTAGATGAACATGCCGTTGAACGGCACCGCTGATGCAATCGTGAGCAGCAAAAACGCCGGGCTTGCGCCTACCTCGCGGTAGCCGCGCAGCAGATTGCGTGCATTGAAAGGCTGGCGCGCTTCGTGTGCGAGTGTTTCTGGCAGATAGCGTGCAATGGAAAACCAGAGCGCCACGCCCACCAGCACCAGAAACCAGAAGATGGCGCGCCAGCCGATCGTCTCGGACAGCAGGCCGCCCACCATTGGCGCAATCGCCGGTGCGATGCCAAAGAACAGCGTGACCTGACTCATCATTTTTTGCGCCTGCGCCGGTTCGAACATGTCGCGGATCAGCGCGCGGCTCACCACCAGCCCGGCACCGGCGCTCATGCCTTGCAGCAGGCGAAAGGCGAGCATGGTGGTGACGCTTTCAGATAAAGCGCAGCCGGCCGAGGCAAGAGTGAATACGATCACGCCCACCAGCACCACCGGGCGGCGCCCAAAGCTGTCGGCCAGCGCGCCGTGAAACAGCTGCATGAAGCCAAAACCGATCAGATAGACCGACAGCGTTTGCTGCATTTGCAGCGGGCTGGCGTTGATACCACGGGCAATCGCATCGAAGGCGGGCAGGTAGGTATCGATCGAAAACGGGCCGAGTGTGCCCAGCGCTGCCAGCAGTACGGCCAGGGTCCAGCGCGCCCCCGGCCAATGCGGATGTGTCATGCCTGCAGAATAGCGGGGCAGCGAAAAATCAGGATTTCAAAACTGGATACGAAATATTCATGCGGGTTTTGAGCCATTTTTGCCCCAAAACCCGCATGGATACTGCGTAGTGTGCTCTGGTCTATGCGTTCAGCGGCTGCATGCAGACCTGATTGCGGCCCTGGTCTTTGGCGCGGTACAGCAGTGCGTCGGCGGCTTCGATATTAGCCAGCGGTGTTTTGTCCGGGTCGCATTTGGCCAGGCCGATACTCATGGTCACGGCAAGATCATTGGCCAGTGCCGGCCAGTTGCGGTGCTCTACTGCAGAGCGCAGGCGCTGGCATGCAGCAAATGCTTGATCGGCATTGGCGTGCTGCAGCACCAGAATAAATTCTTCGCCACCGTAGCGCGCCACCAGATCGTCGGCGCGGCTGTGCGCGCGTAAAATGGCGGAGACTTGGCGCAGCACTTCGTCACCCACCGAATGCGAGAACTGATCATTCACCTGCTTGAAATGATCCAGGTCCGCCAGCGCCACATACATCTCGTTGCCGGTCACACGCATCTGTTCAAGCAGCTTGGGGAACTGCTCGTCAAAGTGGCGGCGGTTGGACAGTGAGGTGAGCCCGTCTTCGTTGGCCTGCCTGCTGAGCACGGAGGCTTCAGCCGATAGCTGCGTGTTGGTGTCCATCAACTGCTCGGCATGGATGCGCAGCACGTCCGCTTCGATCTGTGCGCGCTCAATCTCCATCTTCATCGCCAGCGCCGCGGCGCGCGCGCTGACGCGTTCGCTGAGCATGGCTTGATCGAGTGCATGAAACGCCTTGAATGCATCCAGCGCGGTGCGCAGATCGCCGGCCTGTTCGCAGGCGGTGCTCAGCAAACTCCAGGCGCGGGCACGCAGCAGCGGCGTGACGCCAGGCGCATCGCTGCGGGCAAAGGCCTGCAAGGCTGCAATGCCTTCCCGCAGTTGCCCGCGCTGCAGAGAAATCAGGCTCAGGTAGATTTCTGCTTCGCACACCCCGCCCACATTGCCGGCGCTCTGCATGATTTCGCGCGCTTGCTGCAGCAGCGGTAGCGCCAACTCAACATCGCCAAGCTCGCGGTGCGCAATGCCCAGGTTGAGCTTGGTGATGCCTAGATCAAAAGGGCTTTGGCGCACGTGCCCGTTATGCAGCATCTGCGTCATGACCTCGCGGGCACGCTCAAAATGTTCCCGCGCGGCCGCTTGGTTGCCGGACTCGCGTTCAAGCAGGCCGTGCTCAAGCTCGATGTGGCCCAGGTTGGCGGTTGATCGCAGCACCAGGTCCTGTTTATCCAGCGCCTGGGCAAGGCTGAGCGTGCGCTGCATCAACCTGCGCGCGCTGGCAAAGTCCTTCATGTTGGAATAAGCCAGGCTCATGTTGCCAATGACGCGCAGCTCAAGTTCTTGGTCGTCAAGCTGCATCACCATGCGCTCGGCGCGCTCAAACACTGACAGCGCATCGTCGAAGGAACACATGTCTACATAGGCCATGCCAGCCGCGGCCAGGGAGCGGACGATGTTGTGGTTATCGCCCAGCTCTTCAAACCGGCGCACCGCAGAAAGGGTGTAGCGCAGGCCGTCCTGCGGCTGCCCCAGATCGCCCACGATGCGGCCGTACAGCCGCTCTGCCGCTCCGAGCAAGGCCGGATCGTCGACCTGCTTGGCAAGGGCAAGTGCTTCTTGCGCGGCGGCAAATGCCAGCTTGGGGTTGGGTAGACGCTGCTCTTCACCGTGCGCCAAGCACTCAGCCAGCCGCTGGCGCGGCGACTGTGGAGGCGTTTCGATCGGCGAATCAACGGTCATAAGGATTGGGATTGGAGCGCTGGTAACCAGGAGGTTCGACTGCTTACCCGCAAAATAGTTTCAAACTAAGCAATATGCACCGCCATTGTGCCAGTTGCGGGCAACGGCGGATAGCAAAAGAAGGTAAAACCTGTCGCAGCCTAGCGACTCAAATGCAGTCGCGTCAATCGCCCAGCACCGTACCTTCGCGCCGCGGATCGGCGCCGCCCAGCCAGCCGCCGGGCACGCGCTTGATGGCCTGCAGGCCGCTGGGCATTTCGATCGCGCGCACTTCGTGTTTACGTGCCGTCAGCGCCTCGCCCACCGCGGCGGGCATGCGGCCTTGCTCGATTTCCGTAGGGCCGTTGCGGCTGCCGAAATTGGGCAGGTCAATCGCTGCCTGCGGCGGCAAGTTCCAATCCAGCATCGCCACCAGCGTTTTCATGACGTAGTTGATGATGAGCGATCCGCCCGGTGAGCCCACCACGGCTTGCACGCGCTGGCCGCCCGCATCCAGCACCAGCGTGGGCGCCATGGATGAGCGCGGGCGCTTGCCCGGCTGCACGCGGTTGGCCACTGGCTTGCCCTCTTCGGTGGGCGCAAAGCTAAAGTCTGTGAGCTGATTGTTCAGCAGAAAACCCGCCACCATCTGGCGCGCGCCAAACGCATCTTCAATCGTGGTGGTCATGGATACGGCGCGGCCTTGTGCATCGACGATGCTGATGTGGCTCGTGCCTGCTTCCAGATCATCTGCCTGCGCTGCATGCGCCAGCCGCATCCCGGGCGGCGTGCCTGGCCGCGCGCGGCCTTTGGATTCGGTGCCGATATCGCTGCCGCGCTGCGCGAGATAAGCCGCATCCAGCAGGCCGCCGTAGTCAGCGCCGGGCAGCGGTACAAAATCCGTATCGGCCACAAACAGGTTGCGGTCGGCAAAGGCCAGGCGGCCGAGTTCGCTGATCAAATGCACCGCATCTGCATTGGGCACACCGTCTGTGGGCGGTGCCAGCGCAATATTGCGCGGCGCAAGCATCGCCAGCATTTGCGCGATGGCAATGCCGCCCGAGGACGGCGGCGCAAACCCGCACACCTGCACTTGCCGGTACGGCCGGCAAATGGCAGCGCGCTGCTTGGGTTGATAGGCCGCCATGTCCGCCGCCGTCAGCTTGCCGGGGTTGGTAGGGTGGCTTTGCACCTTGGCCGCGATTGCTTGCGCGACCGGGCCCTCAAGCAAACCGCGCGTGCCTTCCAGCGCGATGCGCTTGAGCGTGGTGGCCAGCTCGGGATTTTTCAGTACCGTGCCCACCGCTTTGGCGCTGCCATCGGCGTTGTAGAAGTAAGCGGCCGCTACCGGGTCTTTCTTTAAGTGCTCTTCTTTGGCCAGCAGCGCGTGTAGGCGCGGGCTGATCGCAAAACCTTCGGTAGCCAGCTTCACGGCGGGCAAAAACAGCACCTCCCAGGGCAGCACGCCCCAGCGCGCATGCGCCTCCTGCAGCATCGCTACCGCGCCCGGTGTTCCCACCGCGCGGCCACCGACTACCGCGTCGTAAAACTTGACCGGCTTGCCCTCCGCATCGAGGAACAGCTTCTCATCCACGCCGGCCGGTGCAGTCTCGCGCCCGTCCAGACCAATGACGCTCTTGCCATCAAAGTGCAGCAGCAGCGCGCCCCCGCCGACGCCGGAGCTCTGCGGCTCGGTAAGTGTGAGCACCATCTGCGCCGCGATGGCCGCATCCACCGCGCTGCCGCCGCGCTTGAGCATGTCATAGGCCGCTTGCGTTGCGAGCGGATTGGCCGTGGCGGCCATGAACTGCTTGGCAAACACGCCTTGCTTGGGCGTAAAGCCGGTGGCGGCTTCGGGCGAGGAGGGCGGCGCACCCGAGGGCATCTTTGTCGCGCAGCCCGACAGCAGCAGTGCGGCCAACGCAGTGCAAGCAAGAAACGCCGCGCGGCGGTGTGCATGTGCGGCCGCCAAAGAAAAGAAACTCATGCGGGTCTCCTTGTTTAATCTGTGCATGGTTTACTAACACGCAAGCATGGCACTGATGCGGACACCGCGCAATCACGTGGCAGTAGGGGCGTTCGGGCCGCGTGCTATCGGGCTGTG
>JBJOQV010000412.1:0-7588 GCA_046049785.1 Pseudomonadota bacterium | reverse complement strand
GTGTAGCGCGCCCACCTGCACCACCAGTACGTTGGCGCGGTCCAGTTCACCGACAGGGTGTTCACTTAACTGCAAGGTACAACGCACCGCCGGATGGAGGCGGGCAAAGCGCGCTAGCGTGGGCGCAAGATAGGCGCGCGCAAAGCCAAAGGACCCGGCCACCTGCAAGCTGCCCGCCAGTGCGGCACCCTCACCGCCCACGCGCTGGGCGATTTCATCCACGATCGCCAGCGTTTCCCGCGCGGCCTGCACCAGGCGCATGCCGTGTTCAGTTAACACCAGGCTGCGCGTGGTGCGCTGAACCAGGCTCACGTTGAGTTTTTGCTCCATACGCTTGAGCCGCAATGAAATCGCCGCTGGCGTCTGGTCCAGCGCGCGGGCCGCGTGCGCCAGCGAGGTGCTGCGGGAAAGCTGGTCGATCAGCCGCAAATCGTTAATTTGCATTATTAAATTTCTATTGTGAATCAAGTCAATTTAATTAAATCACAAAATAGCTTGCGAGCGGTACAGTGGCTTTGCAAAAAAATTCCATCATGAAGAAGCAACACGCCGTTTTGTTTGACCTGCTCACCGCCCTGCTCGATTCGTGGACGGTGTGGAACCACGCCGCCGGATCAGAAGCCGCGGGCCGCGCCTGGCGGGCCGAATACCTGCGCCGCACGTATGGCTGCGGCGCCTACGTGCCTTATGAAACGCTGGTGCGCGAGGCAGCGCAGGCCACGGGTTTGACTGCGGTGCACGCGCAAACGCTGGAGGACGCGTGGCTCGAGCTGCACGTGTGGAGCGGCGCGCAAGAAGCGCTGAACACCTTGAGCAAGCGCTACGCATTGGGCGTGGTGACCAACTGCTCCACCCGCCTGGGCTTCCTGGCTGCGCAGCGCCTGCAGGTTGCCTGGGATTGCGTGATCACCGCGGAAGATGCGGGTTACTACAAACCGCACCCTGTGCCATACCAACGCGCGCTGCACACCCTGGGTGTAAGCGCAGATCAAGCCGTGTTTGTGGCTGGTTCAGGTTACGACTTGTTTGGTACCTCTGCCGTGGGTTTGAGAACGTATTGGCACAACCGCATTGGGCTCAGCGCTCCGGCGGGTGCGCCACAACCGGATATTGAACACGCCGATCTATCGCGGCTTGTAGCCTGGGTAGAGCACAACTTAAGCGCTGCAAGCGCACAAGGGAGTAAATGATGCCCCGTTTTTTACGCGCCAGCCTGGGTATTGTGCTGGCAGAATTGATTTCACTCAACGCGGCGCATGCAGCCTATCCAGACCGGCCGGTGACGTTGATCGTGCCATTCCCCGCAGGCGGGCCTAGCGACGTACTGGCGCGCGCGGTGGCGCAGCGCATGGGTACTGCACTCGGGCAAAGTGTGGTGGTTGACAACGTTGCGGGCGCGGGCGGCATCATCGGGCTGGACAAAGTTGCCAAAGCCAAGGCAGACGGCTACACACTGGCCTTTGGCACGATTGGCACACACGTGGTCAACGCCGCCGTCTACCGCAAGCTGCCTTATGATCCTGTGACCAGTTTTGACCCGATTGGCCTGATGGGTTCCGCGCCCATGGTGCTGTTGGTAAAGAAAGACTTGCCCGTCAACGATCTGGCGCAGTTTGCTAGATACATCGGGCAAAACAAGGCCAAGGTTTCCTATGGCAGCGCAGGCATTGGTTCTATCTCGCACTACGGGTGCTTGATGCTGCTGTATGCCTTGAAGGTGGATATTACGCACGTGCCTTACCGTGGCGCCGCCCCGGCAATGAATGACCTGCTGGGCGGGCAAATCGACTTTATGTGCGATCAATCCACCACTGCAATTCCACAGCTTGAGAGCGGCAGAATCAAAGCGATTGCCATGCTCTCAAAAGACAAGCTTGAGCAGTTGCCCAAGCTGCCCACTGCAGCGTCCACCGGAGTCGATCTTGACCTGCGCTCGTGGAACGCCCTGTTCGCCCCCAAAGGCACACCGCCGGAAGTTGCTGCGCGGCTGAATCAAGCACTGCAGGCTGCGCAGGCCGATCCGCAATTGGGCGCACAAATGCAAAAGGTGGGTGTTGAGCTGCCGAGCGCCGCCCAGCTTACGCCGGCCACCGTCACGGCTTATATTCAGCTCGGGCTGAAAAATATCGTCCCCGTTCTCATGGCAAAGGCGGAGTACCTTGACTGATCAGACAGCATTCGCAATGCTCGAAACCCCAGCGCTGCTGCTGGATGAAGCGCGCATGCAGCGCAACATCGAGCGCATGCAAACACGTGTGAACGGCTTGGGCGTGGCGTTTCGCCCGCATGTCAAAACCTCCAAGTGCTGGCAGGTGGTCAAGCGCCAGATGGAGGCGGGGGCGCAGGCGATTACCGTATCTACGCTAAAGGAGGCGGAAGAATTTTTCGCTGCAGGCGTCAACGATATTTTGTATGCCGTGGCCATGGCGCCCAACAAAATCAACCACGCGCTGCAACTGGTGCGCCAGGGCTGCGCGCTCAAAGCCGTAGTAGATAGCGTGGCGGCGGCGCAGGCGCTGGTGCAGGCATGCGCGCAAAGCCAGATAACCTTGCCTACGCTGATTGAAGTCGATAGTGACGGGCACCGCAGCGGCATCAGGCCGGGTGATGCGGCGTTACTGGACGTTGGGCAAGTGTTGCAGCACGGCGGGTTGCTGGCGGGAGTCATGACACATGCGGGCGCCTCTTACGACTTGAATACGCCGCAAGCGCTGCACGCAATAGCTGCGCAGGAGCGCGATGCAGTGGTGTCTTGCGCAAACACCTTGCGCCGCGCGGGCCTGCCCTGCCCGGTGGTCAGTGTGGGCTCCACACCTACCGCATTGAGCGCCACAGACTTAAATGGCGTGACTGAAGTGCGCGCCGGCGTGTATGTGTTTTTTGATTTGGTGATGGCGGGCATTGGCGTGTGCGCGCAAGAAGATATTGCGCTCTCGGTGCTTACCAGCGTGATCGGCCACCAGCAAGACAAAGGCTGGATCATTGTGGATGCGGGCTGGATGGCGATGAGCCGCGACCGCGGCACGCAAAAACAAACCGTTGATCACGGCTACGGCGCGATCTACAGCGCACAGGGCACGCCGCTACCCGGTTTGTGGATGAGCAGCGCCAATCAGGAGCACGGCATTGTGTCCCCGCGCAATCTTGCAGCAAGCAGCAGCATCCCCGCTGATCTCGTAAAGTGTTACCCCGTGGGCACGCTGTTGCGGATCCTGCCCAACCATGCCTGCGCCACGGCTGCGCAGCACGGTGCGTATCACCTGATGCGAGGCGGGGCACCGTTGGAGGTGTGGCCGCGCTTTTCAGGCTGGTAAACAAGGAAATCCATGAAAATCATCAACAGCAAACACATCGCACCACCGGGCGGCCATTACGCACACGCGGTGCGTGCGGGTGGGCTGCTGTACATATCGGGCCAGTTGCCCATCTCCCCGCAGGGTGAAAAACTTCATCACGCACCGTTTGAAGCGCAGGCTGCACAAGCGCTGGCCAATATCGACGCTATCCTGCAAGACGCGGGCTTAGACCGTACTGCACTGGCGCAAGTGCGTGTGTACGTGGTAGGCATTGGCCACTGGCCCGCCTTCAATACCTTGTACGCACAGTGGGTTGGCGTGCACCGGCCCGCCCGCGCCGTGGTGCCTGTGCCTGAACTGCATTACGGCTGCCTGGTTGAAATTGAAGCGGTTGCTGTGATGCCATAAAGCTCTACGCAATACTGATGCGGGTTTTGAGGCATTTTTGCCCCAAAACCCGCATGGATATTGCGTAGAGTGCTTTTTTAAGGGCCTTTTTCAGGCCTGCGCGGCCTTTTGCGCATCCATCAGTGCGCGGGCAACCTGCACGGCCTGCGATGCGTCGGGTGCGGTGCCGTCGGCGCCTACCTCGCCCACCAACTCGGGGTTGGCCACGATGACTGGGCCGCCCACCAGAATGCGGATGTCGGGGTTGATGGAGTGTTTGCGGATGTCTTTGATGGTGCTTTCGAGCAGATCAAAATGCGTTTCTGTGCCCACGGAAAATCCGGCCAGATCGAAGTACTGCGTTTTCACGGCCTTGAGCAGGTCTGGCACGGTGGCAGCGGGGTCGCCCCACACGTCCCAGCCGGCGCGGCGGAAAAACTCTGCCACCATCAGCAGGCCCAGCGTGTGCTGCGAGCCGGGCACGGGCACGAGCATGGTGCGCAGCACATGCACGCCGTGCGCCGCATCGTCCTGAAACGCGGGGCTGAGTTCATACATGAGCTGCTGCAAGCGCCACAGGCCGATGGTCACGGCGGTGAAGTCGCACAGGTCTTCTTCCCAGAGCCGGCCCAGGTGGCGCGCGGCGGGCTGCATCACATCCAGGTAGATTGTCTCCAGGCTCATGCCTTGCTCGCGCAATTGCTCGATGTATTCGCCGGCCACGCCGGCATGGTTCTCAAGGATCAGTTGCGCCAGCTTGGTGACCGCTACGGTGGTGCGCGCCTGCGATTTTGCAGAGGCATTAAGCTGCCGCTCCTGGCGCGTGGTCTTGAGCAGGCGCGGAATGATCTCGTGCTCGATCGTGTTGACCAGCCAACCCATTTGCGCGCCAGACAGTTCAGTGCGCGGTGTTAGCGCTGCTGCCTCCGCCAGCGGCCCAAGGTCAATCTTCATCGCAGCGGCATCGCCGCAGTCGTCCCATTCGGAACGCTGCTTCTCAAGGCCCTGGACTTTAATCTCCTGCGCAGATCTGCTCATCGGGTGGTCCCCTGTGTTCTGCACTCCTCAGGCGCATCTCCTGTTGCCTGATAAGCGGGCCGGTGCCGATCCTTCGGTGGCACCTCTGGAACCGAAATATAAGACCGCCCGCAAGCAAAAGCGAGCGAATGTCTTAGACATAGCAATTGTTATTTTTTGCGCGGTGTCATGTGCATGAGCAATATTTTTTTGTAAATCCTGTATGCAATCAGAGGGTTAGGTGCATTCCTTCATGCAAGTGCATACAGCAATGTGATCACGCAATATCCATGCGGTTTTTCAGCACAAAATGCCTGGAAAACCGCATGGATATTGCGTGTCAATGTTTAAAAATATATTTTTGCTGCGCCAGAATTGCCGCAGTGCGTCATGCAACTACTGCACGCAGTTACTTCGCAAACCCCAGCGCTGCGATGGGCGGCAATGTGCTGCTGACACACAACCAGTGCTCACCCGCATCCTCGCTCACCCACACCCTGCCGGTGGTGGATGCCATCGCCAGCGTCTGCCCATCGTCCGCGACGGTGAGGCTGTGGCGGTAGATCAGGTCATACGCATGCTGCTGCGGCAACCCGCTGCGAAACACCTTGAAGCTTGCGCCGCCATCGTCGGTGCGCGTCACACACATGGCCGCGCCCGGCGCGTAGCGGTGCGTATCGGCCTGTGCCGGCACGAACCATGCGCGCTTGGCGTCGCGCGGATGCGCCACGACCGGAAAGCCAAAGTCGCCCGCTGTTGATGTGCCCGCCACCTTGGCCCAGTGCGCGCCGCTGTCCTCGGATTTAAAGATGCCGCAGTGATGCTGCATCCACAGTACATCCGGCGCGGCTGCGCAGGCGCTGATGCAGTGCGGGTCTTGCGTGTTGGGATCGCCGGCCTGCTCGGGCGGCATATAGGTGTTGATCATGCCTTGCCCGATCAGTGCCCAGTTTTTTCCGGCGTCGCGCGTGCCCCAGATGCCGCCGCAGGAGATCGCCACGGTCACATGATCTGCATCGCGCGGATCGACAACGATGGAATGGATGCCGGGGTAATCGTTGCCACCGCCAAACCAGCCCTTGCGCCGCTCGTCCAGCCAGAAGCTTTCGGACAGCAGCCAGCTTGCGCCGCCATCGTCGCTGCGAAACATGCCCGCCGGCATGCAGCCGGCCCACAGGCGCTGCGGATGCGCTGGGCCACCAGCTGCTAATGACCAGATCATCTCTACATTCCATGGCGTAGTGTCCTCCGCCCACGGGCCTTGCGCAGGCTTTTGCGGCAGCGCGGGGGAGGTCACTTCAGCCCAGGTGTTGCCGCCATCTACGCTTTTGTGCAGCTTGACGCCAAAGTGCCCCAGCCGCAGCGCTGCGTACCAGGTGTTGCCCACAGTAAGCGCCTGGCTCACGGGCTCACCGGCAAAGTGATGGCCCGTCACGGCCCACTGCCCGCGGCCTTGCTGCGCGATGGTGAATAGACCCTTGCGGGATGCGATCCATAGTTTTTGCATAGTGCTTGCCTCCTCGCCTCTGTCAGCAACTAACCTCCGGTGAGCGCCTGAATCACGTGGATGCGCGTACCGTCTGCAACGGGCAGGCTCAAGTCTTCACGCCGCCGGTGCAGCGTGCCGCCCACAAACACCGCCACGTGCTTGCGCACATGGCCTTGGTCGTCCAGCACGTAGTGGCGCAGCCCCGGCGCGGCCTGCATTGCCGCAGCCAGCACATCCGCAAGCGAACCCGGTGCCACTTGCCGCGGCGGGCAAGGCACGTGCCGCTGCAAGGCTGGCGCAAATTCCACAGTCACCATGGGCAAAACTTTACGCTTTTTGCGCCTGCGCTGCGTTCTGCTGTGCAGCAAGGCACTGCGCAACATCGTGCAGCAAATGCAGCGGCGGATTATGCTTGCGGCTCAAGGCACAACAACACTTGCCCTCAAGGAGACCCACATGTCCGACCTGGTTGCTGATTACGAATCGCTGCGCCCCGAGCTTGCCTTGAATCGCCGCCGCTTTGTCTCCGGTTCGCTTGGCGCGGGCTTTGCCGCAGCCGTGCTGCCAGTGAGCGCGCAGTCTGTCATCAAAACCGATGCAACGGGGCTGGACGTTGGCGAAGTGACTATTCCCTCCGGCGTAGACCTGCTGCCGGCCTACGTAGCCAAGCCTGCCGGCAAGACTAATCTGCCCACCGTGCTCGTGATCCAGGAAATCTTTGGTGTGCATGAACACATTGCGGATGTGTGCCGCCGCTTTGCCAAGCAAGGCTATCTGGCAATTGCGCCAGAGCTGTACTTTCGCCAGGGTGATCCGCGCGGTTACACCGATATTCCCAAACTGCAGGCAGAGATCGTCAGCAAAGTGCCTGATGCCCAGGTGATGAGCGATCTGGACTCCGTCGCCAACTGGGCCGCCTCGCGTGACGGCAGCGCGCGCCTGTTTGTCACCGGTTTTTGCTGGGGCGGCCGCATCACCTGGCTCTACACCGCGCACAATCCGGGCGTGAAAGGCGGCGTAGCCTGGTACGGCCGCCTAGTGGGCCAGCCAAGCGCCAACACGCCCAAGCACCCGGTGGATGTAGTGAACGATTTGAAAGCGCCCGTGCTCGGCTTGTATGGCGAGGCCGACACCGGCATCCCCATGGACACCGTCTGGAAGATGCAAGACGCGCTGAAAAACTCCGCCAACCCCGCTGCGAAAAACTCCGAGTTCAAGATATATGACCAAGCCCCGCACGCGTTTCACGCCGACTACCGCGCGAGCTACCGCAAAGATGCCGCAGAAGACGGCTGGAAGCGCTGCCTGAAGTGGTTTGCGGATCGGGCTGCGTAAATGGGTTATTGATGTGGCAACTAGACATCATGGTCTAGTTGTCGTTCCCGCGTAGGCGGGAATG
>JBJOQV010000411.1:0-3647 GCA_046049785.1 Pseudomonadota bacterium | reverse complement strand
CGCCGCACGGGCCGATGCCTTCGGCGGCGGCATGCTCTGGCCAGACGCCATCGCCGAGCCGGCAGAGCCCGAGTTCGCGCAGCTGCCCTTCGACCATCCGCTGTGGGTGGTGTATTCCAGCGGCACCACCGGCATGCCCAAGCCGATCGTGCACGGGCACGGCGGCATTGTGCTGGTGCAGCTTGCGCTCAAGACCTTTCACAACAACTGCAAGCCCAGCGATGTGTACATGTGGTTCACCAGTTCGGGCTGGATCATGTGGAATGCGCAGGTGGCTGCGTTGATGACGGGTGCGACGGTCGCGATCTATGACGGTTCACCGGCCTGGCCGGACATGGGCGTGCTGTGGCAATTTGCAGAGAACGCGCGGGTCAGCCATTTTGGCGCGGGCGCGGCGTTCTACACGGGCTGCATGAAGGCGGGTGTAGAGCCGCGCACGATTGCGGATACATCGCAGATTCACAGCGTGGGCGCCACCGGCTCACCGCTACCCGCGCAAGCGTATGCCTGGCTGCAAGAGCAATTGGGCACGCACGTATGGATCAGCCCGATGAGCGGCGGCACTGACTTTGCCGGCTCGTTTGTGGGTGGCGTGCCCCTGCTACCCGTGCGCGCGGGTGAGATGCAGGCGCGTCTGCTCGGCGCGAAGGTGGAGGCGTTTGATGAAGCCGGCCACAGCGTGGTCGATCAAGTGGGTGAGCTGGTGTGCACGGTACCCATGCCTTCCATGCCGCTGTATTTTTGGGGCGATATGGATGGCCGCCGCTACCACGACAGCTACTTTGACATGTACCCCGGCACCTGGCGGCACGGCGACTGGATCAAGATCACGCCCACCGGCGGCAGCATTATCTATGGCCGCAGCGATGCCACCATCAACCGCCAGGGCATCCGCATGGGCACGGCGGAGCTGTACCGCGTGGTGGAAGAGTTGCCCGAGGTACTGGACAGTCTGGTGGTTGATCTGGAATATCTGGGCCGCGAAAGCTACATGGCACTGTTTGTAAAAATGCGCGAGGGCCAGGCGCTGACTGATGCGCTCAAAGGCACGATCAACACACGCATCAAGCAGGCACTGTCTGCACGCCACGTGCCCAATGAGATCGTTGCCGCGCCCGATGTGCCGCGCACTTTGTCCGGCAAAAAGATGGAAGTGCCGATCAAAAAACTGTTGCTCGGCCAGCCGCTTGAAAAAGTTGCGAGTGCGGATGCAATGGCTAATCCTGCCTGCCTGAATTTCTATGCGCAGTTTGCGCAGCGTTTTACTGGAGCCGCATGAGCCTTTCCATCATCAAACACGCTGACGGTAAACACCGCTGCTCATGGTGCGGCGAGCTGCCGGACTACATCGCGTATCACGATACCGAATGGGGCTGGCCGGTGGCGGACGATAAACGTTTGTTTGAAAAAATCACGCTCGAAGGCTTTCAGTCCGGCCTGTCGTGGCTGACGATTTTGCGCAAGCGTGACGCATTTCGCAAAGCCTTTGCCGGATTTGATTTTGAGAAAGTCGCGCGCTTTACGCAAAAGGATGTGGAGCGGCTGGTGGTGGATGCGGGCATCGTGCGCCACCGCGGCAAGATTGAGTCCGCCATCAATAACGCCAAGCGCGTATGCGAATTGCTGGACGCAGAAGATTCGCTGGCCGCATTTGTGTGGCGCTACCGGCCGGCAGAAAAGAGCCGGCCCAAGCGCATCACTGCGGAAGTAGCCGTCACGCTCACGCAGTCGCCGGAATCGGTGGCTTTATCGAAAGATCTCAAGAAGCGCGGCTTTTCTTTTGTTGGCCCCACCACGATGTACGCCTTCATGCAGTCGATGGGACTTGTCAACGATCACTTGCACGGCTGCCACGCGCGCGATGCGGTGGAGGCGGCGCGTAAGCAATTCCAACTGTGATGATCAGTACACGCAACGCGATTCTTTACACGCTCGCTTAGTCGGCGGATAATTGTGCTTGAGCTGCGTCGTAGCTGTTTCCAGTTCAGCCTTTTCAACTTTGCCGGAGGTGCCCAATGAACCGCTCATACTTTGCACCCATTGCACTGCCCCGGCTTTCGGGCGTCCGCGCATAAATCCTTCAACTGCCTAGACATCTGAAGCAGTTGCCTTGATCAGCGCCACTTAGGCGCGCGCAAAGCCAATTCAAGCACCAAAGAATTTCCGCAGGAGATTTTCCTGCGGGCTTGAACTCGACTTTTTGAATCAAGGCTATCCAATGATCGAAATTGATGTTGAACGTTTGCGTTCAATTGGTTTATCCAATGCGATGCTGCAACAAGCGGCGGGGTGGCAAGAAGCGGGCAGTTTGCTGCGCGTGATTGAAGTGCACCGCGAAACGCTAGAGCTGCATGACGGGCAAACCCAGCGTGTTGCGCGCATGTACCCCAAGCTGCAGCGCGCGCTGCAGGAGCAGGACGACGCCATCGCCGTGGGTGACTGGGTGGTGGCGCAGCCGGACGAACACGCGCAGTTGTGGGTGCATGCGCGGCTTGCCCCGCAGTCGCACGTGGTGCGGCGCGATGGTGAGGGCAAACGCCACGTAGTGGTGAGCAACGTCGACACGGTGTTCATCGTGATGGGGCTTGACCATGATTTCAACCTGCGCCGGCTGGAGCGCTATCTCGCACTGGTGCATGCCAGCGGCGCGGGTGTGATGCCAGTGGTTGTGCTGACCAAGGCCGATCTCTGTGCAGACGTAGATGCCGCGCAGGATGCGCTGCGCGATCGCATCGCCGGTGATGTGCCGATGCACGTGGTCAATGGCCTTGCACCGGCGACTGCAGAAGAACTCGCGCCGTACTTGAGCGCCGGCCAGACCGTGGTGTTGCTGGGCTCATCCGGCGCGGGCAAGTCCACGCTCACCAACACGCTGCTGGGGGATGCGGTGCAAGACACCGGCGCTGTGCGCGAGGGTGATGGCCGCGGCAAGCACACCACCACCGCGCGCTCGCTACATCGTCTACCTAGCGGCGGCTGCGTGATCGATACGCCCGGCGTGCGCACTCTGCGGCCAGACACCGATGCGCAGGCGTTGACTGCAAGCTTTGCCGACATCGAAGTGCTTGCGCTGCAGTGCCGCTTTCGCGATTGCTCGCACCACGATGAGCCAGACTGTGCCGTGCGCGCCGGCGTGCATCCCGATCGCCTGAAAAACTATCAAAAGATGTTGCGTGATGCGCGGCGCGACACCTTGAGCGCGCTGGAACGGCGCGCTCAGCTCGCGGTGTGGAAGCAGCGCAGCCGCGGCGCGCGCGAGCGCATCAAGATCAAGCAGGGAGGGTAAGCAGACCGGTTAAAAGATGATCTATGCAATATTCATGCGGGTTTTGGGGCAAAAATGCCTCAAAACCCTTATGGATGTTGAGTAAAGTGCTTTGAATGCTGTTCAAGGACACCGCAGCGAATGCCGCTTGCGCTGCAGCTCTTCGCGCTTTTTGCGATTGGCTTCCGGCTCGGCTTTGGGCAATGCAAGTTGCGCTTGCGCATCCAGGCGGCCAAGCTGGCCGTCCAGCTTGGCGCACTGTTCGCGCAGCTCGTAGCCGGCGGTGGCGTTATTGGCCTGCACGGTTTCATACAGCGGTGGCAGTGCGGCGAGTGGTTTGGGCTGGGTGCCCGATGCGCCGGAGCGCGTGAGCTGGTTGGTG
>JBJOQV010000410.1:0-3170 GCA_046049785.1 Pseudomonadota bacterium | reverse complement strand
CCGAGAAGCGGATCATCTCCCAAGCGGGGATTTTGGTCGCGTGGTCATGGCTGCCGTTTTCATCGGCGTAGCGTGGGTGTGGGCTGCGCGCATAGGGCAGGTCAAACACCAAGTCCATCTCGGCCGTGGTGAGCGGGATGGGCGGCGGCGTGATCCATACATCGCGCGCGGTCGCGCCTTCGCCATGCGCTTGCACCAGCGCGCGGGCATTGCCGGGATTGGTTTCCAGATGCAGCACACGGTTGGCGTGGGCGTACAGCACCGAGTCGCTCTTGACCTGTTCGTAGCTCGGCAACCGGATCACGCTTTTGTCGCGCGGCGCGTATTTGGTTTTGCCTTTGCCAAAGAGTGCGGGGTTGGGGACGAATTGAAGCGGCTTGATGTTCGGCTTGAGCACTGATTTGCTGCGGCCCTCACCCCTGCCCTCTCCCGCGCGCGGGAGAGGGAGAAAAGCATTATTGCCAGCTGCTATTGCATGCTTTTGAAGGGGAGTTCCCTCTCCCGCCTGCGGGAGAGGGTTAGGGTGAGGGCTTTCCTGCGCTGTGAGCGTGCGCACATCCACCGCCCCACCCGCTTCTTTCACGCACTCACCACCCTGCGCGCGCGCAACATCCGCGCTCATCATGTAGGGATTGATATGCGATTCCACCGGTCCGGGGGCATCTACACTGGTGGAATCAATTTCAAACCAGCCTTGGGGCGCTTTACGGCAGATATAGGCAGTGCCGCGCACATCGGTAATGTTTTCCACCGGTTCGCGCGCCGCCAGGCAGTGCGCAATCTCGACAATCGCGCGCTCGGCATTGCCATACAGCAGCAGATCGCATTTGCTATCCACCACAATTGAGCGGCGCACTTTGTCTTGCCAGTAGTCGTAGTGCGCGATCCGCCGTAGCGATCCTTCAATGCCGCCCAGAATCACCGGCACATCCTTGTACGCTTCTTTGCAGCGCTGCGTGTAGACAAGCGCGGCGCGGTCGGGCCGCTTGCCGCCTACATCGCCCGGCGTGTACGCATCGTCGCGGCGGATTTTGCGGTCGGCCGTGTAGCGGTTGATCATCGAATCCATGTTGCCCGCGGTCACGCCAAAAAACAGATTGGGTTTGCCCAGGGCCTTGAACGGGTCGGCGCTTTGCCATTCCGGCTGCGCGATGATGCCCACGCGAAAACCCTGCGCCTCCAGCATGCGGCCAATCACCGCCATGCCAAAGCTGGGGTGGTCTACATAGGCGTCACCGGTAACGATGATGATGTCGCAGCTATCCCAGCCCAGCACGTCCATCTCCGCGCGGCTCATTGGCAGGAACTTGGCCGGGCCAAAGCGATGCGCCCAGAACTTGCGGTAACTGGATAGCGGCTTGGCAGCGCGTTCAAAAAAAGATACGTCGAGCGGGGCGTTCATGAAACAACCGGATTGTGCAAACGCACAATTTTAGGCGCTGCGCGGCTCGCCAGGCAGATGAATTTCACTAATGCCGGCATGTACAGAGCTCGCAAAACACGCTGAAAAGCATGCCAAATAGGGCTCTACGCAATATTCATGCGGCTTTTCAGGCATTTTTGCCCCAAGATGCCCATGGATATTGCGCTTTATTTCGCACAGCACCCTCGCCAAGCAGCTAACCGTCAAATTGCCGACAAACGGTCAGGCAGCGCTGGAACTTTGTGTAGCGCCTACCGCACAATCGTGCAGGCTTGTATCGCGCAAGCAGGGACTTTTGCTTTTCATCCGGGGCACAATGAAAAATACGCGTAATGGGCACTTCACCCGCAGCGCCGCTGCTGCATTTGCTGTATGGGCGCTGGTCGCCTGTGGTGGAGGAAACAGCTCAGACCCTGCACCAACGACGCCGCCGCCAGTCGGCTCGACACCGTCGCCAACACCCACTGCTACGCCACAACCTTCTCCAGCACCCACCCCCACTGCAACGCCAGCGCCCACTGCCTCCCCAACCCCGTCGCCCACCCCCACGCCCGTCTCCAGCGCAACTGGCGCGCGCTGGTCCGATCCGGCCGCGTGGGGCGGGGTCGTCCCGCCGGCCGGCTCTGCGGTGCTGATTCCGGCGGGCAAGTCTCTGGTGCTTGATGTGCCTGTCAACCTTGCGTCGCTCCAGATTGAAGGGCAACTGCAGTTTGATCCCACTAAAGATGTCGAACTCCGTGCGGGCTCGATCAACCTCACCGGGCCAAGTGCACGGCTCGCGGCTGGATCGGAATCTGCCTATCACCCCAGCCGTGCCACGATTACCTTGACCGGCGCGCGCACCGCGCAGACCGAGCAAGGGTGCGGCAACAAGGCGATTTGCGTCATGGGCGGCTCGCTTGAACTGTTTGGCGAGCCGCGCCTGAGCTGGACGCGCTTGAACGCCACCGCGGCCGCGGGCACAACGCAGCTCACGCTGGCCGATGCACCCAACTGGCGCGCAGGCGACCGGATTGTAATTGCACCTTCCGGAGTCGATCCGTTTGAGGCCGAGGTCCGTACGGTTACCGCGGTCAGCGGCCGCACCGTTACCGTGGACAAGGCGCTGACTTATCCGCATTTCGGGCAGACCCAGACTTTTGACGGCGTCACGATAGACACACGCGCCGAAGTTGGCCTGCTCACCCGCAACGTCGTCATCCGCGGCGACGATGCGTCCGCCGCGACCGGCTTTGGTGCGCATGTGATGGTGATGGGCGGCGGCAAGGCGCAGATATCGGGTATCGAGATGTATCAGGTCGGTCAGAAGGCCTTGCTTGGCCGCTATCCGTTTCACTGGCATTTGGCCGGTGATGTGAATGGCCAGTATTTCAAGAACAGCTCGATCCATACCGCCTACAACCGCTTCCTGACCATTCACGGCGCGGACCGCGCGCTGGTAGAGAACAACGTGGCCTACGACACCATCGGCCACGGCTTTTATCTGGAAGACGGCGTTGAAGTAAAGAATGTGCTGCAAGGCAATCTAGGCATTTTGGTGCGCCAGGCGCGCAAGGGCGAAGAGGTGCGGCCGGAGTTTCAGTGGCCTGCCTTTGTCAAGTCAGACCGCATGCCGGCGGTGTACTGGATCTCACACCCCGACAACATCTTGCGCAACAACGTGGCGGCGGGTGCCGAGAACGGGTTTGGTTACTGGCTCAGCTACTTTGAGAAACCGACCGGATTAAGTCAGGGCTCAGCGATTCGC
>JBJOQV010000409.1:0-4420 GCA_046049785.1 Pseudomonadota bacterium | reverse complement strand
GCGGCTTTTGACGGCCAAAGCATTTTCAGGTTAATATTGAAGGCTCGCTTGATGCAGTTTTTCGGCCCCGTTAAGTAGTTCGGCCGGGGGTATAGCTCAGCTGGGAGAGCGCTTGCATGGCATGCAAGAGGTCAGCGGTTCGATCCCGCTTACCTCCACCAGCAACGAGCGAGATGTTGTTGCAGTACCGGTTTTTGCCTCGTCCCTATCGTCTAGAGGCCTAGGACATCGCCCTTTCACGGCGGTAACCGGGGTTCGAATCCCCGTGGGGACGCCACAGTTTTCAAGCTCGCCGCACAGGCTCTAAGCGGCAAGCGCAGCAAATGTAGTTGGAGCGGTAGTTCAGTTGGTTAGAATACCGGCCTGTCACGCCGGGGGTCGCGGGTTCGAGTCCCGTCCGCTCCGCCAAAAATACAGCCCCGCCTTGTGCGGGGCTTTGTTTTTGGCGAGGCGGAGCAAGCCAACAGTTTGGCTTGCGGCGGGAATCGAAGGGATTTGCTTGCAAGCAAATCCGCGGCCCGCAGCATGTGAGAGAGTCCCGTCCGCTGCCCCAAAAAAATACAGCCCGCCTTGTGTGGGGCTTTGTTTTGTGCGTGAGCAGAGCCGCACAATTTATGCATTGATAACGCAATATCCATGCGCTTTTTCAGGCAAAAATGGCTCAAGACCCGCATGGATAAAGCGTAGTCTTGCCTGCAATGCTCTGAAACACGGCAATCATTGCTTTGCATCGAAGGCAGCAGCGGCTTTAGAAGAGCGTTTGTCCGGCTTGATCACATCCTTGCGTTGAACTGAAGGCAAGGAGATTGTTCATGCAGCTAAGCACGCATCAAAAGCCGGTCAGCCCGGTTGTTTTTACGCTTCGTTCAGTGCAGCCATGCGATGCACAAGCGCTGGATGCGCTGATCGAGAGCTTGTCGAACGCAGAACGGCGGTGGCGCTTTCACGGCGCGGTCAATGGCCTGTCGGCGCAGACACTCAAACGCTTGACCTGCGTGGATTCTGCGCAGCACGTGGCCTATGTTGTCCATGCGCACGACGAGCGCGGCGCAATCCTGATCGCAGACGGGCGCTTTGCACTGGATGATGATTCTGGTCGCGCAGAGATGGCGCTGATGGTTTCGCCTGCATGGCGCGGCCGCGGCATCGGCCGCTTGGTGCTCAGCGCGTTGATGCGTGCGGCTTCGCAAGCCGGCGTGCGTGTCTTGCATGGCACGGTGTTGCTGGAGAACGTGGCCATGCAGCGTTTGCTGAGCTGCAGCGGTTTTCAGCGCGTGTCGCGCGTTCACACGTTTGGCGCGCGCTCGTATGAGTCCGTACTCGTGCCCGATCCCATCGCGCCGCGCACGCACACTGGGGACCGGCGCGTTTCCCGCAGCTTGCCTGCCTGGATTGCTTCACCATGGACGGTGCGGCAATCGACGCGCGGCCTGGAGGTTTGATGATGCAGAACACGCATGCCGCGCAGCAGCCCGCTTGCCGGCCAACACTCGCACTCGCTCTGGGCAGCGGCGGCGTACGCAGCATCGCCGCAGCCGGGATTATTCACGTGCTGGAGCGCGAGAACATCGTGCCGGATTTGATTGTGGGTTGCAGTTCCGGCGCGCTGATTGGATCTTTGCTGGCCATGAAAATGCCAAGTGATGAAGTGCTTGGCATCGTGACGAAATTCTGGTCTGCCGGGTTGACGCAGCAGCGCAAGTGGCTTTCGTACGCGCAAATCGTCGCACCCAAACTGGCGCGGTTCGGCCCGTCATTTTCGCTGCGCGATGACCGGCTGATCCGCTCTGCGCTTGAGCGCGGCTTTGGCGACCGGCGTATCGAAGATTTGCCCATTGCGCTACGCATTGCGGCCACCAGTGCGCAGGACGGACAGCCTGTTGTTTTGACGCGTGGGCGTTTGGTGGATGCGATTCGTGCCAGCATGGCCGTGCCGATTCTGTTTCCCAGCGTTGAGGTGGATGGGCAGCGCTTGTTTGACGGGGTCTTGTCCGATCCTCTACCGATCAGTGCGGCGCGCGATGCGCGGGTGGTGATTGCGCTTGGCTTTACCGGTGCGATGCCGCGCCGAATCGACCGCATGTCGCGTATGGTTGCGCAAACCAGTACAGCACTGATCAATAACCTGATGCAGGCTCGTGTTGAAGCTGCGTGTGCAACGGGCCAGCGGGTGATCAATATCGAACTGCAGATCACCAAGCGGGTTGGGCTTTGGCAAACCGATGCAATGCCGTATTTGTTTGAGCAAGGCCAGAACGCAGCGCTGGCGCGGCTTGACGAGATCAAGGCGCGGTTGAGCCGTCGTGCGCTGTTTGATGCACCGGGCATGCATATGGCACCGCTGACAATTTGATAATCAAATCAACTCTGCATACAGAGCAATTTTTGGAGTGATTTCAAACTTTAGCAACGTGTTGCAAGTGTGTCTGACTTGGTATGCTGTGATTCATGCAGACCAACGATCTCACACAAGACAAACAAGAATCACAGGCGCGATCGGCACACTCGGCGCGCGAGATGTTTCCGGCGCTGTACAACGAGTTGCGCAGGCTGGCGCGCTCACGCCTCGCATCGGGTGGCCGTCACACATTGCTTGATACTGCGTCGCTCGTGCATGAAGCGTTCTTGCGCATGCAGCGCGAGGGCAGTGTCGATCCCAAGGACCGTGATCACTTCATGGCGTATGCGGCCACCACCATGCGCTCTGTCGTGATCGACTTCGTACGCCGGCGCACTGCAGAACGCCGCGGCGGCGGTGCAGAGCACATTACGCTCAACACGCAAGTGGCAGAGTCGCTTGGCGCGAGCGACGATGAAATTCTTGCGGTGCATGATGCGCTGGAAACACTGGGTAAAGTTGACGCGCGGCTGGTGCAGGTGGTGGAGATGCGTTACTTTGCCGGGCTTACCGATGTTGAAATCGGCGCGGCGCTGGGCGTCACAGACCGCACAGTGCGGCGCGATTGGGAGCGCGCGCGCTTGCTGCTGGCCGATATCCTGGGGCGCTAGCGGCGCCTGGCGCAGCCAATACCATGGTTGTCCGGTTGCTGAACGGGTTTGCGTTATACGGTGTGGTTTGACAGATCGCCGTGGCCAATGAATCCCGATAACGAAATACAACAACGTTTGCGCAGCGTAAATGCACTGCTGCAGACGGCGCTGGCATTGCCGCAAGAACAGCGCGCAACGTGGCTTGGTACGCTGCCGCCGGAGCAACAGGCGTTTGTGCCGCAGCTGCAGTCCATGCTGGCGCGTGCGGCGGTGGAAACCGATACCTTCATGCAGCGGCCGGCCGGGCTCGCCCTTGGCGCCGATGTAGATGAAGACTCCTTCGCCGACGAGCCTGGCGATCAGGTGGGGCCGTATCGGCTAGTTAGCGAACTGGGTGCCGGCGGCATGGCCACTGTGTGGCTGGCCGAGCGCGCAGACGGTGTGCTCAATCGCCAAGTAGCGCTCAAGCTGCCGCGCGCCGGCTGGGGGCTCGGATTGGCGCAGCGCATGGCGCGCGAGCGGGACATTCTTGCCGCGCTGGAACACCCGCGCATCGCCCGGCTGTATGACGCAGGTGTGACTGATCAAGGCCGGCCGTGGATGGCCATGGAGCTGGTTGCCGGCGTGCCAATCGACCAGTATTGCCGTGAGCACAAACTTGACGTAAGCGCGCGGCTGGAGTTGTTCCTGCAGGTTGCCGATGCGGTTTCACATGCACATGCGCGGCTCATCGTGCATCGTGATCTTAAGCCCAGCAATATTCTGGTAACTGATGACGGTGCAGTGCGCCTGCTCGATTTTGGGGTCGCCAAGTTACTCGAAGGTGATGCCGCCGGCTCGTCAAGCTTGACACAGGTCATGGGCCGCGCCGTCACGCCGGACTATGCGTCTCCCGAGCAAGTCAGTGGCCGCGCCGTTGGTGTTGGCACGGACGTGTATTCCCTGGGTGTCGTGCTCTATGAGCTTCTCACCGGCAGCCGGCCGTACAAGCTCGCACGCGCCAGCGCCGCAGCGCTGGAAGAAGCGATTATCGGCGCAGATGTGCCGCTGGCAAGCAGCAAAGCGCAAGCGGACAAACTGCTTGCGCGCCAGTTGCGCGGCGATGTTGACGCGATCATCGCCAAAGCGCTGCGTAAAGACCCGCCCAAGCGCTATGCCAGCGTGGAATCCATGGCCGCTGATATTGAGCGGCATTTGCATGGGGAGCCTGTGCTCGCGCAGCCGCAGGGGCGCTGGTACAGCACGCGCAAGTTCATTGCGCGCAACCGCTTCCAGGTCGGTGCGGTGCTCGCGGTTGCGGTGGCGGTTTTGGCCGGCGCTGGCGCGGCGCTATGGCAAGCTAGCGCCGCGCGCGAACAGGCCGCTATTGCGCGCCGCGAAGCGCAGCGCGCGCAAACCGCGCAAAACTTTTTGTTGGACATCTTCAAAG
>JBJOQV010000408.1:0-5498 GCA_046049785.1 Pseudomonadota bacterium | reverse complement strand
TTCTACGCAATATCCATGCGGGTTTTGAGGCATTTTTATCCCAAAACCCGCATGGATATTGCGTAGACGCAATTGAAACTACGGCTTGTACGCCGCAATCGCCTGCGCAAGGTCTTTGTATTCCTCGCAGTTTTTGCCGCAAATCTTCTCCAGCGTCGCCAAGTGTTCTTTGGCTTTTTCGGGCTGCTTTTTGGTCAGCCATGCTTGGCCGATGTACTCATGCGCGCCCTTGTGTTTGGGGTCGAGCTTGAGCGCTGTTTCATACGCGGCGATGCCTTCGTCCACCTTGCCGCTATTGCGCAGACTGTAGCCCTTGAGGTTGTGCACGTCGGCGTTATCTGGCTCTTTCTTTTCCGCCGCGGCCAGTTGCGTGAGCGCGGCATTCCAGTTTTTGGCCTTAATGGCTTTGCGCGCGTCATTGAGCTCGCGCTCAACTTTGCTGGTGGGTTCGGGCGCGGAGCCGGTGTCGGCGGCATGGACGGCAAAGACAGCACTGAGTACGGCGGCGAGAACAAGATTTTTCATGACACTTTCCTTTTACAACGCGTGTTTAAGAGATGCCGTCATTCCGAGCAAAGCGAGGAATCTCAGTGCGCGATGAGATTCCTCGCTGCGCCCGGAATGACTGATTCTTGTTTAACGCAGCGCACCCGCAATTGGATGCAGCTTAGTGGCTCTTGATCATCGTGCCCACGCCGCCGTCGGTCAAAATCTCCAGCAGCAGCGCATGCGCCACGCGGCCATCGATAATGTGCACCGCGTTGACGCCGCTCTTGGCCGCCTCCAGCGCAGAAGAAATCTTGGGCAGCATGCCGCCGGAAATGGTGCCATCGGCAAACAATTCATCAATGCGCTTGGCGGTCAGCCCGGTGAGCAGCTTGCCGCTTTTGTCCAGCACGCCGGGGGTGTTGGTGAGCAGCACGAGTTTTTCGGCCTTGAGCACCTGCGCGAGTTTGCCGGCGACCAAATCTGCATTGATGTTGTAGCTCTCATTGTTCTCGCCAAAGCCGATCGGCGAAATCACGGGGATGAACTGATCGTCCTGCAGCGCCTTCACCACAGACGGGTCGATCGACACAATCTGCCCTACCTGGCCCATGTCAATTTCCTTGGCCGGGTCGTCTTTATCCTGCATCAGCAATTTTTTGGCGCGGATCATGCCGCCATCGCGCCCCGTCAGCCCCACCGCCTTGCCGCCGGCGTGGTTGATAAAGCCCACAATGTCTTGCTGCACCTCACCGGCCAGCACCCATTCCACCACTTCCATGGTGGAGTCATCGGTAACGCGCATGCCCTGGATAAAGTTGCCCTTGCGGCCTAAGCGGTCCAGCATCTGATCAATCTGCGGGCCGCCGCCGTGCACCACCACCGGGTTGATGCCCACCAGTTTGAGCATCACCACGTCGTGCGCAAAGGCTTCTTGCAGCGCCGGGTCGATCATTGCATTGCCGCCATACTTGACCACGATGGTCTTGCCGTGAAACTTGCGGATGTAGGGCATTGCCTCGGTGAGAATCTTGGCGGTCAGCGCGGGATTTTTTTGTTGCGGCGTTTCGGACATGGCGGCTCCAGGTACGGGGCGAAATTGGCGTGGGTTGGAAATTCGCGCGATTGTAGGGCGCATCTGCTCCCTGCAGATTTCAACGACAATGCGGTGTGGACGAACCGATGCAAACCAAGTGCCAGCGATGCGGCGCCAGCTTTGGCTGCGGCGCAAACGCGGCGAGCTGCTGGTGCCAGGCGCTGCCCGCGCTTGACCTGGCGGCGCTCCCCAACAACCAGGCCGGCGGCTGCTTTTGCCCGGCCTGCCTGCAACAACTCATTGACGCGCAACATGCTCAGCCTACAGGCACAACTGCAGCACCTGATAGACCATAAAACCAAACCGCCCGGCAGCCTGGGCGCGCTGGAGGCGCTTGCCGTGCGGCTAGGCATGATCCAGCAAACTACCCAGCCCACCGCAGCCCCCGCCGCGCTGCTGCTCTTTGCCGGCGATCATGGCGTGCACGCGCAAGGCGTATCGCCTTATCCGCAGGCTGTTACCGCGCAGATGGTGGTCAACATTCTGGCAGGCGGCGCAGCGTCGTCGGTGCTGGCCGCGCAGCATGGCATTGCCCTTACCGTGGTGGATGTGGGCGTTGCCGCGCTACTGCCCGCGCACCCAAATCTCACGCAAGCCAAGGTGCGCGCCGGCACGCGCGATTTGTCCCTTGAACCGGCGATGCTCGAGGCAGAGGTGCAGGCCGCACTTGGCGCTGGGCGGGCGGCGGTCATCGCATCAAACGCGAACGTGGTGCTGATTGGCGAGATGGGCATTGCCAACACCACGCCTGCCACGGCGATTGCCTGCGCGCTGCTGGATGTGCCGCCGGGCCAAATCGCCGGTCCGGGCACAGGCCTGGATGCCGCCGGCGTTGCCCACAAGGCCGCGGTGATTGCGCGCGCGCTTGCGCTGCACAGCGCGCGCGATGCACAGGCGGTGCTGCGCAACCTGGGTGGCCTGGAGCTGGCCGCCATGTGCGGCGCGTACCTGCAGGCTGCGCAGATGCGCAAGGTGATTGTGGTGGACGGATTTATCGCCACCGCGGCGCTGCTGGTGGCGGCGCGTATGCAGCCACAGGTGCTTGAGTTTTGCGTTTTT
Organism: Pseudomonadota bacterium; assembly: GCA_046049785.1. Lineage (GTDB taxonomy): Bacteria > Pseudomonadota > Gammaproteobacteria > Burkholderiales > Burkholderiaceae_C > JBJOQV01. The sequence goes on along the minus strand of JBJOQV010000408.1, from coordinate 2,857 downwards.
TCACATAATTCAGGCGAGCCGGGGCACCGCATTCTGCTTAACATGCTGGGTGCCAAACCGTTGCTGGATTTGGGTCTGCGGCTGGGCGAAGGTACCGGCGCGCTGACCGCGTATCCGCTGCTTGCCAGCGCGTGCGCAATCCTGAATAACATGGCTTCTTTTGAGGCTGCCCACGTCAGTAACCGATCATGAGTTTCATCGCCGAGCAGTTCAAACTTTTCTTTGTCGCGTTGCAGTTCTTCACGCGCGTGCCACTCACGCAAGATCTCACGCAGTGGATGGACTGGAACCCGGACAAACTGCGCGCCTCTTCGCGCTACTTTCCGCTGGTGGGCTTTGCGCTTGGGTTGTTTGCAGCCATGGCCTTTGGCCTGGCCAACGTGGTGTTTGGCGCATGGCTTGCCGCCATCATCACGCTCACACTCACCGCATTGGCTACCGGCGCGTTTCACGAAGATGGCTTTACCGATTATTGGGACGCGATGGGCGGCGGTACCAACCGCGAAAAAGCGCTCGCCATCATGAAAGACAGCCGCATCGGCGCCTACGGCGTGCTGGCTATTGTGCTGCTGACCGCCGCCAAGATTGCGGCGCTGGCCGAGATGCGCGTGGATATTGCGCTGCTCGCCCTGGTGGCCGCGCACACGGTGGGCCGCGCCGCGTCATGTGCCGTGCTCTACGCGCTGCCCTATGTGCGCGAGGATGATTCCGCCAAGAGCAAGCCGCTCGCGCAAAGCATGACAAAGAATGAGCTGATGGTTGCGCTGGCCATCGGCGCTGCGCCGCTGCTGCTGACTTTGATTTCTTACCGTGACCTGATTGCGCAGGTGCTGCTGGCCGCACTCGCGGTGGCGCTTGTTACCTGGCTGATGGCGCGGCACATGCAACGCCGCATTGGCGGCTTTACCGGCGATGCGCTGGGCGCGGTTGAGCAAAGCGCAGAAGTAGCGGTGCTGCTGGCATTTGCCGTATCGATCTGAAGTGCCGCGCACGGTTTATCTCGTCCGCCACACCGCGCCGGCAATGGCTGCAGGCGTGTGCTATGGCGCAGCAGATGTACCGCTTGATCTGGTGGCGTTTGATGCGCGGTGCGCCGAATTACACGAACAACTGCCGCGTAGCGTGCAACTGATCGCCAGCCCGCTGTCGCGCTGTGCACGGCTTGCTGCCACGCTCGCCGCCCAATCGCCGGCACGGACGCTGGCCTTTGACACGCGTCTGGCAGAGATGAATTTTGGCCGCTGGGAACGCACGCCCTGGGACGATGTACCGCGCAGCGAGCTGGATGCCTGGGCCGCCGATTTTTGGCACTACGCCGGGCATGGCGGCGAATCTGTGCAGCTGTTGCGTGAGCGCGTGCTGGCGGCATGGCAAACGCATCGCAACGCGCCTGCGCCAGTGGTGCTGATTACTCACGCCGGGCCGATGCAAGTGATTCACGCACATCTGCATGGCCACGATCTGGCTGTGCAAAAGCGCAAGAAGATTGAATACGGTGAAGTGCTACAAATACAGATTTAAAAGGTATGTACGCAATATCCATGCGGGTTTTGGGGCAAAAATGCTCCAAAACCCGCATGGATATTGCGTAGAGGCTTGAGCGTAATCGATTTGAGCGTAATCGATCCGTGAGGCTGCTACATCGCACTCCTCCCCCTTCAAGGGGGAGGCTGGGAGGGGGATGGGGTGTGCGAGCGTTAGCCCATATTCGACCCATCCCCACCCTAACCCTCCCCTTGAAGGGGAGGGTATGGACGTTGTGCTTCACACCAAACTAAAGCGGATACACCAGCGAATTTGGAATGAGCGCGTTGTCATACACCGCGGTGCGGCGCTTGAGCATCAGCCCGTTGGTACTTTCGATCCACTCGTCGTAGTAAAAGCCGACTGCGAGAATCTCCGGCGGTGCGTGCCCCACCACTTGAAATACCGAGAACGGCGCGCGCGCCAGCACATCGCTGCCGGGCTCGTGCGTGAACACAGGCGCACCGATGATGTGCCGCGTGCTGCGCGGCGCGAACACCAGGGTCTTTTCGATCGCGGTGATGCGATCAGCCATCATGCCGTGGCCGTCCAGATACATCAGTGCCAGCGGCAGGCTACGGTCAAAGTTCTCGCGTGCTTGCACGCGGTACACCGCATCTGGCGTGAACAGCGCTTTCCAGGCGGGCAGATCGAAGCGGTCCAGCGCGTCTGCATAGCGCGCATTTTTCTCCAAGATTCCCAGCAGAATCGAACTCATAGGCCCAAGGTTCATAGCCCCAGCGTTTCGCGGTAGTAGCGGTACATGCCGCGGATCAAGGTTTCCGTCACCATGTGCGGCGTAGCCTCGCCGGCATCGCGGCCACCCAGCTCCACCACGCACTGCCCTTGCGGATACGCGCTGGTGGCATTTTGGCAGTACTCAATCACCTCGCCGTCGTCCAGCGATACGAGGCCGGCCGGGCCGAACAGATTGGCTTGTTTCAAGCGCCGCTCGGTCATCTGCGGCGTGTCATCGGCAAAGCCAAAATGCGTCCACACAAAATCAAACGCCTCAGGCCCGCGCGGAATAATTTGCCGCGTGGACAGTGAGTTCACCTGCTGCTGAATGATCACGCTGGGAAACACGGTTTGCATCACCGCCGTCGGCCCGCCCCACCAGGGCTCAAGCTCTACATCAATCAGGCGCGGGTCTTCCAGCTTGAGGGTTTGCTTAAAGCTGGTCACGCCCGCGGTGACTTCTTTGTTCTCGCCGCCCGCATTGCGGGTAGAGATCATTTGCGCATGCCGCCCGCGCGCGTCAATGCGCAGCTCGCTTTTTTGATCCGCGCGCCACAGGCCAAAGGTCACAAAGAACACGTGCAGCAAGCCGGGG
>JBJOQV010000407.1:0-2628 GCA_046049785.1 Pseudomonadota bacterium | reverse complement strand
GGTTTTTCAGCCATATTTGCTTGAAAAGGCGCATGGATATTGCGTAGAGCTACCCAGGCATGCACCCGTAATCAGGTGTACAACAGCGGTTTGCACGCTCAACGTCAAAGGACGCACCATGGCCACCCACAAGGCATCAGCGGCGGCTGTTTCTGCCAACAATCCCTGCCCGTTCTTGCGCGCCCTGGTGGCCACTGAAATGCTCGCGGACGATGGGGAGCCACTGGGTACGGTGGCCAAGACAATCGTGGCTACTGCCAAGGCGGGCGAGGGGCATCCTAACCTGCCGTATGCGGCGATCTATGCGATTGCCTTGATTGCCAATGGGCTAAGCCCGCTGCAGATCGCCAAGAACCGCAGCAGCGGTCTGCGGCTGAACGCACTGCGCGGCGGGCCGCTGGACAAGCAAGGTGCAGGCTCGGGCATCATCAATAAGACAGGCAGCATCAATAAGCGTGAGTTTGAGCGGCTCAAGGAGTTTGCCAGCAAAAAGCAGGACGCAGCAGGCACTTCAGAGCTGGGTCTTGATGAGCAAGAGATCACGCGCTTCATGGATGCCAACTTCAAGCGAGCAGAAGGCCGCCGCAGGCTGGTCGATCGCGCGTTGATGAATGGTGAGTGGCCGGTGCTGCTCAAGGTGATGGGCAAAGACGGCGCGGTAGGGCGTTACCTGAGCATTGCCGAGCTGCATGATTTGTTTTTTGCCTTGCGGCTGCCCGCGCGTATGGTGGATGCGCTGGCGCAGTAAGGCTTAAGCGAAGCTGAAAGACCGGCTCGCGAATCAAAAACAGACGACGCAATATCCATGCGGTTCTTCAGGCAGTTTCGCGGCAAAAGACGCATGAATATTGCGCGGTTGTATATCAGCACTGCACTAAAGCGGCTTCACCGGCACACAAATCTCGCAGCTGAACAGCCCGGTTTTGGGGTCCATCGCCCCTTGCGCGGGGTAGCGTTCAAAGCAGGGCCGCGCGTCGGTTTGCATGTTGCTGTCGGGCAGCCAGTCGCGAAAGATTTCGGTCCATGCGGCAGAGATATTGCTGGAGTTGCCGGTGAACTGCGCCACGGCGTAGCGGCCGCCGGGTAGCGAGGCGATGCTGGCCTGCCCGCTGGGTTGGAAGCTTATGTCTACTTCTACGCCTGCGTCATAGCGGCATTTATCTGGTGCGGTGATGGACGGGTCGTCATGGCTAATGCCGTAACTCACGCGGCCCATCAAACCATTGGCTTCAAGCCACGGCGCAACCTGATCGCGCCAAAATTTTCCAATGGGTGGGCCGTAAGGGCCGATGTGGCGCAGGTAGGCAATACGCGCGGCGGGCAGGGTGAGGATTTGCACGTTCATGGTGATCTCCTGAAATGGGTGAGTGGAGTTGGCATCATCGGCGCGTGCGGTGTTGTTTGCCTGATCTTGCTTGCGCGGGGCCTGATCCAGCTTGCGATGTTGCGTACGACTATTGGCCAGTTGCAGCGCCCAGCGCTCGCGCGCACCAGCTCGCCACTGCGTGGGAGTGCAATCGAAACGCTCCTTGAAGGCGCGTGCAAACGCTTCGCCGGAGCCAAAGCCCACCTCCAGCGCCACGCTGAGTACCGGCGTTTGCATATCGGCTGTGAGCCGCTGCGCGGCCACCTCCAAACGGCGACGGCGCAAATAATCGCCCAGTGTCTCACCCATCCACGCAGCAAACAGGCGATGAAAATGGTACGGCGAAAAATGCGCGGCCTGCGCCAGTGTGGCCAGCTCGAGCGGTTCGCTCAAGCGCTGATCGATCAGGTCAAGCACGCGGTTGATGCGCTGCGCGTATTCGCGCCGTGATGCGCTGGGTGAGGTGTCGTCGGCCATGCGGGTTTATAGAGCAGCCGCGCAGCGCATTGCCTGATGCGGATTGCGCAAGTCGTTCGCGCTTCAGGAATTACTCTGCAAAGCACTTTACGCAATATCCATGCGCTTCTTGGGGCAAAAATGGCTGGAAATGCTTATGGATAATGCGCAAAGCACCATCAACGCCCAAGCAATTCGGTGAGCAACTGCGCCTGCTGCGCCGTAATACTGCCGCGTGCTTGCGCCACCGGCACATTGCGCAGCGCGAGGCTGCAGTACAGCGCCTGTACGTCTGCGGGCAAGGCATCAAGTGCCAGCAAGTGTTTTTGCAAGGTGCCCACATCACCGCGTGACACTACACCGGGCAGGCTTTGAGTCAAGCTACTTGCCAGCGCATTGTTCAAGGTGCTGCGCGCCAGCGGGGCAAGGGCGGCCAGCGCCTGCGCCTCGGTGGCGCCAAACTGCCGCCACATCAGCGCCGCTTCGCCCAGCAACGCATTGAAGAACGCGCCGGCATAGTGGGCGGATGCGTGGTACAGCGCCCGCGCGCCGGGTGGCAGCGTGAGCGGGGTGCATTGCAAGCGCTGTGCAAAATCGTGCAGCGTGGCAGCAAGCGGTTCTTGCGCCTCAATTGCTACCGTGCAGCCAGGCAGTGATTGCAACGCGGTGGGCACATCGGCAAAGGCCATGAGCGGGTGAAAGCCACCAGTGATAGCGCCCCGCGCTTTGGCGTGATCAAGCGCGCTTACTTCGGTTGCGCCGCTGCAGTGCACGACGCTTTGGCCGGTGCGCCACTGCGTGGCGCG
>JBJOQV010000406.1:0-2820 GCA_046049785.1 Pseudomonadota bacterium | reverse complement strand
CAGAACCTTCGCCCTGTGGCCGTACCAACGCGCGGATTGCCGGCTGGATGGGCCGCGCCGACCAGACCACCAAGGTCCGCGGCATGTTTGTGCACCCGGGCCAAGTGGCCGATGTAGTTAAACGGTTTGAGGAGATCAAGCGCGCGCGCCTTGTCGTGACTGGGCAGATGGGCCAGGACGACATGCTGCTCAAATGCGAGTCCGACGCCGCGCTGCCGGCGGAAATGCTGCAACGCGTCGTCGAAGCGCTGCGGGATGTGACTAAACTGCGGGGCTCAGTTCAAGGCGTGCCATTGGGCAGCCTGCCCAATGATGGAAAAGTGATTGAGGACGCCCGGTCTTATCAATAGGAGTTGGCAAGCAATCGCATGGCGCAGCCTGCTGGCTGCGCTTTTGCTGTGCGCGGGCGCGGCGCATGCGCAAACTAAACCAGCGCTTGAGCAGCGATTTGCCGATTTGCCGATGGCCATCGACACGCCGGCCTTTGCGCAGGGCAAGCGCGATTTCACCAGCGACGCAGAATTGTTTGGCTTTATCGCCCGGCTGGACGCGCAGGACAGCGGCCAGCTGAACTGGCGCGTGATCGGCAAAACGCCGGGCGGGCGCGATCTGCATCTGCTGATTCTCACTGCCGACGGCAAAGGCGCGCCGCATGAGATTGCCGCCTCGCGCAAGCCCGTCGTATGGATTCTAGGCCTGCAGCACGGCAACGAACCAGCGGGCGGCGAAGCGGCGCTTGAGATTGCGCGCCGCCTAAGCCGTGGCGAGCTGCGCGGCCTGCTGGAGCGCGTTACGGTCGTGATCGCACCGCGCGTGAACCCGGACGGCGCGGCCGTGATGAAGCGCGAAGCCGCGACGCTGGACTTAAACCGCGACCATCTTGATCTGGCCGCGGTGGAGAATCAGGCGCTACATCGGTGGATGCGGGCGATTCCGCCGCATGTGGTGGTGGATCTGCATGAGTTCATTGTCGGCGGCCGCTGGATCGAGCGCTTTAACGCGGTGCAGGCCAGCGATGTGTTGATCCAGGCGGCCTCACACCCCGAAGTGGCCGATCCGCTGCGCCAGCTGGTCAAAGAAGTGTTCGATCCGGCGCTGGATGCGGCCTTCAAGCGCAACAACTTGAAAAGTTATGTGTATCACACGCTCAGCCCCGCGCAGGACAAAGCAGTAGTGCAGATGGGCAGCAACTTTCCCGGCATCGCACGCAATGCATTCGGTTTGTACGGCGCGGTGTCCTACTTGGTTGAAACGCGCGGCATTGGCCTGGGTCGCGATTACTTTCAGCGCCGCGTCGGTTCGCACGTGATTGCGGTGTCGGCGATCTTGCGCGCCGCCGGGCAGAACACTGACCTGCTTAAAAAAGCGGTGGCCCAGGCGCGCAACGGCTGGGCTGGCGACATCACCATCGATTACGCGTCGCGCCGCGAGACGCGCGAAATCCCCATGCTCGATGCCCTCAGCGGGGAAGAGCGCGCGGTGAAGGTGGATTTTCAGAATTCGCTGGCGGTCACGCCGCTGCTGCGCCGCCCTATTCCCGTGGGTTATTTGCTCTCCGCAGAGCAGGAAGCCGCAGCCCAGCGCCTTGCCAACCACGGCCTGCGCGTAATGCGGCTGGCGCGCGGCGTGGATGTGAATGTGGAGCGCTACATTGTGCGCGGCACCCGTCAGGAGCAGGGCGATGGCGGCATACAGCTGGACCGCGTCAACACCGACACACAGCTCACCACGCTGCAATTTGCCGCCGGCAGCTATTACGTCTCGCTCGCGCAGCCGATGGCGCGCATCGCGGCAGTGATGATTGAGCCTGAAAGCCAGGGCAGCCTGCTAGCGGTGCGCCTGATCAAGAGCGCCACGCCGCCGGTCGCCGGCCTTGAGCTGCCGATCTGGCGCGTCATGACGCCGGCTGACTTCACCGGGCCGCTGGTCGAGCCGCAGTAAACTGATCTACATTAGAGGTCCGCAAAAATCTCGAACCCCCGAACCGTTCGGGCTGAGCCTGTCGAAGCCCTCTCACTGTTTTGTGTAATCAAGTACGGGTTGCAAATGCGTTTCGACAGGCTCAACGCGAATGGGGTTTTTGGAAATCTCCCAAAGATAATCACGCAATATCCATGCGCCTTTTCAGCCGATTTTGCCTGAAAAGGCGCATGGATATTGCGTAGAGCAGTTCAAACCACCGCTTTTTTCCCTAAACCCCATCAAATGGAGCACCGCAAGTGCGCACATTGCCGCTGCTGGCCGTTGCCGGCCTGCTGACCAACGCTACAGTGTGGGGTTTGTCTTGGATCGGCTTTAAAGGCTTGCAGGCGCAGGGCTTGCACCCGCTGTGGGCTACTGCGGTGATCTACGGCGTGTCCACCATCGCCCTGGCCGTGTGGAAGTTTTCGGCGCTGCGCGACTTTGCCTTGCACGCCGGCTTGATGGCGGTGTTTTTGGGTTCAGGCCTGACCAACGCATTTTTCAACACCGCTGTCGCTGTGGGCGATGTGGTGCGCGTGGTGCTGCTGTTTTACCTGATGCCGATCTGGGCCGTGCTGCTGGCCCGCATGATTCTGCAGGAGCCCATCACCCGGCGCGCAGTAGCGCGCGTGGCACTGGGACTGACCGGTGCATTTATCGTGCTGTGGCAACCCGCGCTGGGGTTGCCCTATCCGCGCCAGACTGCGGATTGGCTGGCCATTGGCGGCGGCTTTTTCTTTGCGCTGAATAATGTGATGCTGCGCAAGCTCAATCACATCAATGAGTGGTCACGCGCGATTGCCATGTTTAGTGGCGGGGCCGTGCTTTCGCTGCTGGGCGCGGTCGTGTTGATGCAGT
>JBJOQV010000405.1:0-2558 GCA_046049785.1 Pseudomonadota bacterium | reverse complement strand
GCTAGCGGCACCGCGGTGATCACTGCAAGCACGGTGCCCCACAGCGCAATCTGCAAGGTGACAATCATCTCGCTGATATACAGACGCCACTGCGAAAAATCCGGCGGAAAGAAATCAGCCGCGTACTTGGCCATGTTCCCGGAATCGCGCGCGAGGTCCAGCGGCCGCATGTCGGCCCCTTTCCAGGAGCCGACCAGCAGCGCAAGCAACACGCCCCAGGCCAGCAGCGTGGCCCAGCTGCTCTTGGGTAGAGCTGACTCGGGCGTTGGCAGAGCGGGGGCGTTACTTGCGAGCATATTCATGCGGGTGAACTACTTCATCGCGAGCTGCTGGTTCAGCTCGGCCAGTTTCTTGTCGATCTCCGCCAGCTTGCCTTGCTTCTCGGCAGCAGCCATGTTGGCATCTGCCTCAATGCGGTTGCGGTCGCGGAACAGCTCGAGCTGGCGAATCGGCAGCAACTGGCGGTTGCTGGATTCCTTGAAACCTGCAAGCTTGGACAGCTTCATCAGGTTGTCTTTTTCCTGCTGGCTGTTTCTGCCATAGTTGTAGAAGAAATCTTGCAGCTTTTTCTTTGCCTCAGGCGGGAGGTCTTTGCGCATGACCAAGGGGTCCAGCGGAATCATCGGTGAGGTCCAGACAATCCGCAGTTCGTTGAACTTGTCGGGGAAGCGTTCTTTGATCTTGTCCAGGTTCTCGCTATTGTTGGTGGCAACATCGATTTGCTTGTTGGCCACTGCCAGCGCATTGGTCTCATGATTTGCGCCGCGAGTGAGCTTGAAGTGGGTCTTTGCATCAATTTTATTTTGGGCGAATACGTAGTAGCCCGGCACTAGAAAGCCTGAAGTGGAATTTGGATCGCCATTGCCAAAACTCAAGCTCTTGCCGTTTTTCAGAATGTCGTCCAGAGTCTTGACCGCGCTGTCCCGGTGCACGATCAGATGCGAGGTGTAGCCCTGTGACCCGTCCGCGTTCACCATCTGCGCAAACACTTCACCGCTTGCGCGATCAACCGCTTCCATAGCGGATTTGTTGCCAAACCAGGCAAGCTGCACTTTGTTAAAGCGCATACCTTCGATAATGCCGGCGTAGTCCGGCGCAAAAAAGGCGTTAACTTTGTAGCCGGTCTTCTTGGTCATGTCATCCAGAATCGGCTGCCAGTCCTGTTTGAGATTCTGTGTAGATTCCGTAGAGATAATGCCAAACGTGACTTCTTTCAGGTCTTGTGCAGACGCAGACAGCGCGGTGAGCGCCAGAGCCGTAGTCGCAAACAGTTTTTTGTACATGGGAAACTCCTTGATTCGAGGGGTTGATTCAGGCCGCGGTCGCCGCGGCTTCCAGCCAGCGCTTGTTGGGAGCGTCTTTTTCTGGTTCTTGCAGCACGGAAATATGATCTGGCAAGGCAAGGATTTCATCGGCTTGCGCGCCATAGAGCTGCCGCAGCAGGGTCGGCGTTAGCTCGGCCGAGGGGCCGTCAAACACCACGCTGCCTTGATGCAGTGCAACGGTGCGAGGGCAATACTTCAATGCCACGTTGACCTGATGCAGCGACACCAGAACCGTACTGCCATCTTCGCGGTTGATCCGCGCGAGAATTTCCATCACACGGCGCGATGACTCTGGGTCGAGCGAAGCGATAGGCTCATCCGCAAGCACAATCTTTGCGCCCTGCACCAGCGTGCGCGCAATCGCCGCACGTTGCTGTTGTCCGCCGGACAAAGTAGAAGCGCGCTGCGCGCAGCACTCTGCAATACCAACACGGCGCAGAGCTTCAATACCTGCGGCAAGCTCGTCACGCTTGAATATTTTCAGCAGGCTGCGCCAGACGGGCATGCGGTGCACAAGGCCGGCCATGACATTGACAATGACCGGCAGTCGCCCAACCAGATTGAACTGCTGAAATACAAATCCGATATTGGCACGCACCTTACGAATGTCACCGCTGATCTTGCCACAGCGCTGCACAACACTGCCGTTGACTTCGATCGACGCATCCGCAATCGGGTCAGACGGCATCAACCCGGCAATATGCCTCAGCAGTGTTGATTTGCCCGAACCAGATGCACCAATCAACGCCACCATTTCGCCAGGAGCGATATCCAGGTGGATACCCTTTAAAGCGTGCCGGCCACCGGGAAAATGCTTGTTCAGGTTCTGAACTCGAATCGCCGTAGCGTTCATTGTTGCCTCAGTTGTCTAGACATTTTGCACAATCTAGACAGAACGTATGAAACTCTCATGACATTCATATGGTCGCGCATTCGAGCTGGCTTGCCGCCTACAACACACGCTGGCCGCAGCGCCATACCGCTCGGACAACCGGCTGCTTGGTTCCGTCTGCGCCTGTGATCAACCGCACCTGCACCAAATCTGCGCGCAGCCCGGCCGCAATTGCGCCGCGGTCGTGCAGCCCGACAGCGCAGGCTGGACTGCGCGAAACCGTGGCAATGGCTTTGGGCAGTGCAAAACCCGCCTGCTCAACCAAGTGAAATGCGGCCATCAGTAGGCTGCCCGGCACGTAGTCTGACGAAAGCACATCCAGCAGATCAAGCCGTGCAAGC
>JBJOQV010000404.1:0-4493 GCA_046049785.1 Pseudomonadota bacterium | reverse complement strand
GCTGCGCTTAGCGCGATCAGACGTTTCAAGTAGTGGTAGTTACCTACCTTTCCAGGTACCAAAGCGAACTGTGTGCCACTCCCGTTGTTGTTCCAAAGCGCGGGCATCATGACGGCCGTAGTCAGCAGCGGCTTGAGGTTGGCGGCTTGTGCCGTTGCGACGATCCGGCTTACCTCGTTTTCAACGAGCGCTGTGCTACCCAAATAAAATGGTGCGTCTGCTGGGGCCACTTGGCTGCGCTCGGGAAGAATCTGGACAATATCAAACCCGCTTCGCAAAGCATTGCCTCTGTCGTTGAAATACCGTATTGCCTGCTCATAGTCACCGCCCGCGATCATGCGCAAGCCATCGTTCAAAACGTGCTGTATCTCTCTGACATGGCCTGCAGTAAATGCCGATGCCAAGCGCTCACCATCAGGTCGGCCAGCAAACTGCTCGCGCTGCAGGGACGTTGCGATCGAACTTGCAACGGGCACGGGCAGCAGCTGCCCTGCCTGCGCTGCGGCAGACAGTTGAGGCACCGTAAATACAGGGCCGTCTGGCCATCCGAGCTTGATCTTTGTGCCGGGCCGAACAGTCAGCGGGGCTTTGATGCGTACACAAGCGCCGGTTCCTGAGTCGAGCCAACTGCCGTTTCTGCTGTTCAGGTCACTCAGTTCCAGAAGACCATCTGGCCTTTTGGTGAGTTTTGCATGAAACCCACTCACCATCCCATGCTCTTCACCCAGTTGCACGTCCGCCCGTAAGCTGCGGCCGATCACAATAGATTCTCCAGGTTTCAGATCTCCGGCCAAGCGCTCGATTTGTGCGTCCAGATTGCCTCTAGGGTCGCCCGCGCCGGGCTGCAGCATCGCTTTGACACCATATTTGTTTGCTAGTGCCGCCAGCGTTGGCGTGAGTGTTGTTTTGACGCCGTAGCGCGCGAGTGTGTCGTAAACAGTGGCACCTAGGCCGGGTTGTTTTGCCTGCCCGGGCACAATTTGATTGACGGCATTGATCGGCACCTGCACCTGGGGGCTGGACGCCGCGCCATTGCCAGCGACCGTTACAAACTGCGGCGCAGCTACTTGCTGCTTGGGGACTGTAGGTTTGGATGTACGAGTGCCTCGGGTGCCGTTGCGCGGCAACCCAGCAACCGCTGCTGCGGTCTCCTGAACAGTGGCGGCTACACCGCTTATCAACGCCTGGTTATACGCATGGGCAAACATCTGGCCGCCTCCCACAGGCCGCTGCGCAACAATGCCCAGCGCCTGCGTGGTGGATACAAAGAAAGTAGCCGCTGCCGCGCTGTCCTTAATGCGCACAGCAATCCCACCATTCTCGCTAACTGATACCGCCCATAAGCCGCTCGCAAGCCCCGCCTGTGCAAGCTCCCGCAGCGCGGGTGCGCGGATGCCCGTCGGTAATTGCAATGCAGGGTAAGCGGCCGGTGCGTTTGATGATGGTTTAACCTGCGGCGCCTGCGGGTTGTTGTATACACCGCCGCCCATGATGGCACGGAATTTACTGAGCAAGTATGCACCGCTCGCGCTCTTACGTTTCTCTGTCAATGCACGTAGATGGGGCCAGTCACCGCTGCGAATCTTTTCGCGGGCATAGCTAGCAGCATCCAGCGCACTGCGTATGCTCGGAGGCATCCAGTAATTGACAGTGTCGCCTTGCAAACCCCACCGCACTTGCCCGGCGTTTTCATGCCGCCAGATTAGCTCGCCTTGAACCATACAAACAGGCCTGTCAGTCGTAACTGGTGCCTGAGCGCCTACCCATTGGCCGGTCTTGACAATGCTGCTGGCGTAACTCATATCACCCGCACCATGGCTGATGGCAAGCGCAGCAAAACTTGTGGGTTTAGTAGCGCTTAGGCCCATGGACTACCGATTTGCATGTGAAGTGCTGAGTACACCGCACTCAAGCCGTTGGGGATTCACTGCAGACGCCCACCATGAGCACGCAGTATCCATGCGCTTCTGCGGCCATTTTTGCTTGGAAAATCGCATGAATATTGCGCAGCACAGATTGCATGGCTGCAGCACGCGAGTGGCAATGACACCTGCTGAATGTGACGTACGCACGTCACTCATCGTCACCCGACTCCATTGAAACCAAGTCCGGTATCGTCGGCGCGGGCATCGGCATCTGTGTAGCAACAGGGCCTTGCGTGACTGCGGGCTTCTCTTGCTGTCGCGCAAAATCTATCGGATCTTTTTCGTGCGCCTTGAAATCGGCAAAAAGGGTTGTACCCAACGTTGGGTTTTGAGCAGACCCCGCCTGCGCTGCGCTCACCAGCGATGGCTGGCCAAAATTCAGGCCAAGCTCGCCGGCCAGCGCTGTCAGAGCGGTCATGGTGGCACCCGTCTTGTCGTCACGCAGCAGCACCTGCACCAGATCCACCACTTGCTTGTGGTTTTGCAGGTTTTGCGGGCCGATGCTTGATAGCCCCTGTTGCTTGGCAAGGCCGAGCAATACCCCCATCGCCTTGACCATTGGGTCGCCGGTATTTTGATTACCGGCAAGCGCCGCGCCCGCCGCCGCCCATGAGCTGATTGGCACCGCGGCCGCCGGGGCGTCTGCGTTGGCAGACGGACGATCCGGTGTGTTGCCCGGTGCCGCGCCTTGCACATTGCCTGTTTGCGGGGTTGGCTGTCCTGTGATTGAACGCACACCCGCTTGCGGCGCTGCTGCATCTGGCTGCGCTGGACGGCCCGCCATCAAATCGCGCAGCGGCGTGGTACCAAAGGTCATGTTGCCCGACGGCAACCCGCCCGCCGAATAGTCTGACGGTTGAAACTGCGTCAAACGCGGCAATAGTCTTTGTCCTGCTTGCGATATTTCAGACATCGATCTTCTCAGCTAAAACTCACACATTCCTACACCTGTCAGCGCACTACGCTACCCTTGTCAGATGGCTGCTTGCGCACCAGCATGCTTATGCAAACGCGATATTGCTCGCCTCTACACCACGTTTTGCTGCGACTGGCCAGCTCCCGCAGGGCTTGCGCCTGTGGTTGGCCCGGCAGCTACAGGCGTGGGCGAAATAACAGATCATTGCGTATTTCAAACTATCTCTTCCTCTTCCTCTTCCTCTTCCTCTTCCCCTTCCCCTTCCTCTTTCTCTCCTACAGGGGAAAGGCTCGCAGTGGTTGATGATTGCCCCGTGCTATCGCCGGCGGGACTAGTTGTCGCTTGCCCGTTTTCCGGAACCTCGACTTTGCCGTCTTCAGTTTTTAGTGCGGCCACATCTTCTTTTTTGCCGTTTTGTACTGTGCCGTCCATTTTGAAGGTGTAACCCTCCAAATTCTCGCCCGACTCCGTGGATACAAACTCTCCGTCCGACACTTTGATTTCCGCATCTCCGGTATCGGTATACGCATCATTCCCAAAAGAATCGGATGCGGAAACCCCTGTTTCAGCCTTGAGTGAATCAGATGTTGACTCTGTGATCTTGCTGTCTTGCCCAACAATAGTCGATGTCGTAACCCCATCATTGTTGGTGTTGTTCACACTTACCATGACGCCGTTGGTATAGGCTTCACTCTCGTTTTTCGCTTTGGCGTTCAATGAAAGAACTACACCAGGTGCAATTTCAATCTTTTCATCAGAATCGACCTTCATTTCGGACGTGACGGTGCCCCATCCATTGCTCTTGATACCATCTTCGCCAGGATCATTCACCGCGCCAAGCATGGCGGTGGTAAACACACTTTCGTCCACGTCTTTACCGTTGTTGACGTTGTCCACTTGCTGCATGAACGATTTCTTGGTTTCTTCGCTCAGTTTGACCTGTGCCATATGCGGATCGCCCCACAATATGGTGGCTTCGTCGCTACCAACGACCCAAACAACCGTGGACTGGCCGTTGGTAGAGCCGGTAACCATCACGTCGCCATCGTCCACTGTTCCGTTACCGTTTTTGTCGGTCCAGGACGTGACATACTGCTCACCATTCACCGTGCTGCTAGAGGAGGTGACCGAGTTTGGCTGTGCGGACGACTGAGGTGGCGTTTGCGGCGCAGGTGCCGCGGGCGGTGGAACCTCAGGCGCCGGCGCTTGCGGCGCAGACGACTGAGGGGGCGTCTGTGGAGCAGGGGCCTGAGGTGGTGGTGGCGTCTGCGGCGCGGCAGCCACAGGCGCTGGAACCGGCGCGGGCGTACTTGGCGTTGGTTCAGAGGTCTGCTGATGTGGTGTTCGCGTGACGGACTTTGAAAAACCATAGGTTTTGCCGTTTGCGTCGGTAAAGGTACGGGCGCGATCAATGCTCAACGTACCTGCGGCCTTGTCGTATGTGATCTTGGTGTCGAGGGTGGCGGATTGACCAAATGAGTTTTCGATTTGTTTGCTGCGCTCCAACGTACCGCCGGTATCCGTTGCCTGAGCTTTCGTTTGGGTAGACTTGACCCCCTTGTCGCCATTCGTGGTTTCGAACGCTTTGACAGTGCTTAACGTGGCCGAACCGGCAGCAACCGTAAAATCCGCAGCACCTACAAATGTTCTGC
>JBJOQV010000403.1:0-3228 GCA_046049785.1 Pseudomonadota bacterium | reverse complement strand
TGCATCACCCGCTCGACCGTTTCGTCGTTCAATGTTCCCTCAGTATCTTGCAACCAGAAACGCATGGCAAGACTCTTTTCGCCAGCGGCCATTCCGCCGCGATGAACGTCAAACAGACGCCACAGTTGCACCAGATTTTGGGTTTCGGGTTGACGAATCGCCATCTGCAGCGCAGCCGCAATCTGCGCCATTTGCACGTTTTCCGGGACGATCACAGCCAGATCGCGGATCACCACCGGCGTACGCGCAATCGGGCTGTAAACCGGCACGGCACGTTTGGCAAGTGCAGCAAGTTCGATTTCAAACAGCACCGGCGCGTGCGGCAGTTCGTTTTTTTGCACGAGCCGCGGATGCAGCTCGCCGATCACGCCCACCACTTGCCCGTTGCTTTGAATCTGCGCGCAGCGCCCTGGATGCAGGGCCGGATGTTCGGCGGCAATGAATTCAAGCGGCACATGCGCAGCCAGTTGCTGCAAATCACCCTTGACATCAAAAAAGTCAATCTGCCGCGGCGGCTTGGCCACGCCCCACTGCTCATCCTGCGCCGGACCGTAAGCGATCGCGCCCAGCATCATTGGCTGATCAACGCCCGCCACTGCAAGCGCGCCGTCCATCACCTTGGGATCAGCCTTGAACACGCGGCCGACCTCAAACATGCGCACACGACTTTCGCGGTGACGCAAGTTGCTCGCCACATTGGCCGTAAGGCTACCCAGAAGGGTAGAACGCATGACCGACAGGTGGCTTGCAATCGGATTGAGCAGCTGGATGGGCGCGGCATTGGCGGCATAGTCGGCCTCCCACGCGGCGTCTACAAAGCTGTAGTTCAGCGCCTCCGCATAGCCCAGCGCCGCCAGCTTGCGCCGTAGCGTATGCGCGCTGACGTGGCCTTCAGACGGCGCGGCCATGACGGCCTGCGCCAGCGGCGGGCGCGCTGGCAGATTGTCAAAGCCCCAGATGCGGGCGATTTCTTCGATCAAGTCTTCTTCGATCTCAAGATCAAAGCGAAACGATGGTGGCGTGACCGTGAACGCATCTGCACTCTGCGTAAACGTGAAGCCAAGCCGCGTGAAAATGCCGGCCATTTCGCTGGCGGCGATCTGCGCGCCGATCACTTTGCAGCAGCGCGCGATGCGCATGGTGACGGGTTTACGCTGCGGCAGACCAGTGATCTGGTCATCCATCGGCCCGGCCTGGCCACCGCAGATCTCCAGAATCAGTTGGCTGATGTATTCGATGTGATCGGTGGTGGTCGTCGCATCCACGCCGCGCTCAAAACGGTGCGCGGCATCGGTGGAAAAATTGTAGCGCCGCGCCCGGCCGCGCAGGGCGTCGGGCCACCAGAACGCCGCTTCAAGGTAGATGTTTTGCGTGTCGTCATTCACCGCAGTCGCATCGCCACCCATGATGCCGGCGAGCGATTCCACCGCCTGATCATCCGCGATTACGCCCACTTTTTCATCCAGCTCAATCGTGCTGCCGTTGAGCAGCTTGAGTGTTTCGCCTTTTTTTCCCCAGCGCACGTGCAGGCCACCGTGGATCTTGTCCAGGTCGAAAATATGCGAAGGCCGGCCCAGCTCAAACATCACGTAGTTGGAAATATCGACGAGCGCGCTGATGCTGCGCTGCCCAGCGCGCGCCAGGCGTTCTTTCATCCAGTGCGGCGTGGGCGCCTTGCAGTTGACGCCGCGAATGATGCGGCCGGAAAAGCGGCCACACAGATCGGCGGCGTGAATTTTCACCGGCAGCTTATCGGCAATCGACACCGGCACCGGCTTGAATTCCGGCTTGCACAGGGGCGCGCCGGTGATGGCGGCCACTTCGCGCGCCACACCGTAGATGCTCAGGCAGTCGGCCTTGTTGGGTGTGAGCTTGAGCGTGAAGACTTGATCGTCCAGATTCAGCGCCTGGCGAAAATCGGTGCCGATGGTGAGCGCGTCGTCCAGAATCAACAGACCATCCACGTCCTCCGGCAGGCCCAGCTCACTGGCGGAGCACAGCATGCCCTGGCTTTCCACACCGCGCATCTTGGCCAGCTTGATTTCAAACGGCGCAGCGCCATCACCCGGCAGCTTGGCGCCAATCAGCGCTGCCGGCACCTTGATGCCGGGCCGCACGTTGGGCGCACCGCAGACGATGTTGAGCAAGCCGCCGGTACCCGCATCCACCTGGCACACGCTGAGCTTGTCTGCACCTGGATGTTTAGCCACTTCTTTCACCAGCGCCACGACCACGCCGCTAAACGGCGGCGCGGCGCTGGCCTGCTCTTCCACTTCAGCGCCAGACATGGTGAGTTGATGCGACAACTGCGCCGTGGAGATCGGCGGATTCACAAAACTTCTTAACCAGGACTCAGGAACACGCATTTTCTTCTCTAAAACGCTGATATAAAGGGCATTACGCAATATTTACGCGGGTTTTGAGCCATTTTTGCCTCAAAAGGCGCATGGATATTGCGTACTCGCTTCAAAACCACTCAGTTCACTACTTGCTCGCCCCTCCCCCTTCAAGGGGGAGGTTGGGAGGGGGATGGGCTTCCTCACGCTCTTTGAACACCAACCACAAAACCCATCCCCACCCTAACCCTCCCCTTGAAGGGGAGGGAACACGGGTGCCTCTCTAGGCAAACTGCCGCAAAAAGCGCAGATCGTTTTCAAAGAACAGCCGCAGATCGTTCACGCCATAGCGCAGCATGGCCAGGCGCTCAATGCCCGAGCCAAACGCAAAGCCGATGAACTTTTCCGGGTCCAGCCCATAGTTGCGCATCACCTGCGGATGCACCTGGCACGAGCCCGCGACCTCCAGCCACTTGCCGGCCAGCGGCCCTTCTTCAAACATCACATCCACCTCGGCTGAGGGCTCGGTGAACGGAAAGTAGCTGGGACGAAAGCGCACATTGAGCTTTTTGGTCTCGAAAAACTGCTCAAGAAACTGCGTGTACACGCTCTTGAGGTCAGCGAGCGAAATGTTTTCATCGACCCAGATACCTTCGAACTGATGGAACATGGGCGAATGCGTGGCGTCGCTGTCCACGCGATAAGTGCGGCCGGGCACGATCACCTTGATCGGCGGTTTGTGCATGCGTGCGTAACGCACCTGCATTGGACTGGTGTGCGTACGCAGCAGCAGCGGCTTGCCCTGCGCGTCTTTAGCATCCACATAAAACGTGTCTTGCATGCTGCGCGCCGGATGGTCTTCAGGGTTATTGAGCGCGGAGAAGTTGTACCA
>JBJOQV010000402.1:0-9334 GCA_046049785.1 Pseudomonadota bacterium | reverse complement strand
TGGCGCCGTATGACCCGGGCTCTGGCGAAGGACACACGCCGCCGGCCAACGCAACCGGCACCTGCGGCATTTGGTACCCCGACGGTCGCAACGCGCCGGGCGATAGCTGCAAGATTGCATCGTTCACCACGCTGGATTTATCCGGCAAGTGGCGTGCGATGAAAAACCTGGAGCTCACTGCGTCAATCCAGAACGCGACCAATAAACGCGCGCCCTGGGACCCATATACCTACGGCGCGGTGAACTACAACGTCACGCTGCATCAGGCGGGCGCGGTCGGCCGTTTCTTCCAAGTTGGGGCGCGGTACAGCTGGGACTAACGCAGCATCTGCAAGGCCGCATCAAGCGCGGCCCTTGCGACATTCACCCTTGTGTCTTGCATGCGCAGCGCTGCTTTGCAGCCTGCGCATTTCGCCATTCTTTGTGCGCTATGGCGCTTCGTTGCCAGGTACATGATTACGTCGTAGATATCTGAAGCAGCGTCATTGATCGAATTTTTTCCCACATCCAATTCAAATTTTGACGCGTAGCTTGAACACTCGCGCATCAATTTAAGGAGTGGTCTTGATATGTCAGCCGTAGCAAAAAATTATCCCGCATCCAGTCTCGCCCCGCTTGCCGTTCGCGCAGCTCTGCAACAAGATCAAACGTTGATTGAACGCAGTGTGAAAAGCGAGCGACTGAACCCAACCGACCTGGATTGGAAAAACTTTCTTGTCGCAACGCATCAGGATGAACTGATCGGCATGGTTCAACTGCGCAAACACGCAGACGGTTCACGCGAACTCGGTTCGCTCCTGGTCGCAGAACAGGCGCGTAACCTGGGTGTAGCCGCGCGCATGATTGATGCGCTGCTGGCCGAGCAATCGTGCACGGTGTACATGATTACCTCCGCCCAATTTGCCGGACATTACCGTCGCTGGGGCTTTGTGCCGATGAGCCCGTGGTTCGCACCGCGGGCGATCTTGGCAAACTATCTGCTGGGCCGCGCCGCGCGAGTGATCTCATTCTTGCGCGGTTTGCCACCGCGCCGGCTTGTGGTTTTAGAAAGCACCATGAGTGCGCGACTCGGCGCCGCCAGCTTTCGTCGCACAAGAATGTCGGGAGCGAACACATGATGGGCGCCTCTGAATTCGCACGCGTTGTTTTACTGACGCCCGACGATTTGATTCGCATGCTGCACCTGCAGCTCTACATCAGTATGCATGTGCCGGCCGGTTTCTTTCGCGCCAAGTCTGAGCGTGACCTGTATGCGTATCTTGACGGTAGCGCTGGCGCGGCATTTGGTGTTGTACAAAAGGACCAGTTGATCGCCACGGCGCTGCTACGCATCCCGAGCGAAACCAATCCCAATTCCGGTATGCCGTTTCCGCATGTGCCTGCTGCCGATTGGCCGCTGCACGCGGCGTTTCTTGAGAACGCAATGGTGCACCCGTCCGCGCGCGGCCAAGGCTTTCAGCGCCTGCTACTCGAGGCGCGCTTTTCTCATGCCGCAGAACACGGTATGCGCTGGGTCTGCGCAGGCGTGCATTTGAACAATGCGGTGAGCTGGAGCAATCTGCTTGCGCAAGGCATGCTGATTGCCGGGCTGCGCCTGGATCTGGGTTACCCGGTGTTGGGGTTACTTGGCACGCTCAATCCGCACGGGTTGCCGGTGAATCTGGCCGATCAAATACGTGTCGCAGGCTACGACCAGCGGCAACACCAGACCGCGCTGCAAAACGGTTATGTTGGCGCGCGGCTGGCACCAGAAGGCGCGGTGGTGTATCAGCGCTTGCTCAGCGCAGGTGCTCAGGCAGCGGAATAGAAAATAGATCGATTTAAAGCATAGCTACGCAATATCCATGAGGGTTTTGAGACATTTTTGCCTCAAAACCCGCATGGATATTGCATAGCCGCTATTGTGAATGCACTGAATTTTGCGCTTCGATCACGCGCAGCAAGCTCGATGTATCGTCAGCGCCCCACCCCTGCGCCACAAGCGTGCGCAGCTGCTGCGCGACCAGTTCGATTGCCGGCAGCGTGAGGCCCAGCTGCGGCAGCATATCTGCCACCAGAGCAAAGTCCTTGGCGTGCAAGCGCGCCTCGATACCCGCGGCAAAATCGCGGCCCGCCATCTTGGGGCCCATCAAATCCAGCATCTTGCTGCCGGCAAACCCGGCAGAAATTGCGGCGAGCATCTTGGCCGGTTCAACGCCATTGGCCTTGCAGAACAGCATCGCCTCGGCAATGCCTTGAATATTCACCACCTGCACAATTTGATTGCACGCCTTGGCCACCTGCCCTGCGCCCACCGGGCCTACATGTGTAATGGTTTTGCCAAGCACCTGCAGCAGCGGCAGCGCGCGTGCAAGTACCGCTGCGTCGCCGCCCACCATGATGGAAAGCGTTGCCGCCTGCGCACCCTTGATACCGCCGGAGACCGGGCAATCCAGAAAATCAATGCCCTGCTGCGCCAACTTAGCCGCGATGGCGCGCGTGCCCACCGCTGAGATGGTGCTGTGATCGATGCACACGCAGCCACTGGGCGCGGTCTCAATGACGCTGTCTTTGCCCAGCAGTACTTGCTCAACATCTGCCGTTGAGGTGACGTTGGTAAACACAAATTCAGCCTCTTGCACGCACGCTGCGGGCGTTGGCGCAAATGCCGCGCCCAGCGCCTCTGCCGCAGCAGCGCTTTCACGCCGCCTGGCAAACACTTTGACTTGATGGCCTGCTGCGAGCAAATGCGCCACCATCGGTTGCCCCATGTTGCCCAGGCCGATAAATCCGATCTGCGCCATCGCTACCCCACCCGGTTGGCTAGAAACATGGAAAGTTGCGGCACAAAAATCAAAATCGCCAGGCACACAAGCTGCGCGTATACAAACGGCCAGATCCCACTGTACAAGCGTTTCAGCCCCACCTGCGGCAGCAGCGTGTTGACCACAAACAGGTTCAGCCCTACCGGCGGCGTGATCAGGCCCAGCATCACCACCATCACAATCAGTACGCCAAACCACACACCATCAAACCCCAGACCGGTAACGAGCGGAAAGAAAATCGGCACGGTGAGCAGCACAATCGCCAGCTCCTCCATCACCATGCCCAGCAGCACGTAGATGATGCAGATTGCCACCACAATCCAGACCGGCGACACGTTCAGCCCCGCGACAAAATCTTTCAAATCGTTGGGAAAGGTGGTGAAGTTCATGAAGTTGGAAAAAATCATCGCGCCAATCAGAATCGTGAAGATCATCGCCGTGGTGCGCGCGCTCTCCGCCAGCGTGTCCAGTAGCGTGCGCCACGTGAGCGCGCGGCGTGCGAGCGCAAAGCAAAAGCCGCCAAACGCGCCGATGCCTGCGCCTTCGGTTGCGGTGAAAATGCCGCCGTAAATGCCGCCCATCACCAGTACAAACAGCGCCACCACTGCCCAAATGTCTTTGATGGCCGCTAACCGCTCCTTCCAGCTTGAACGCGGACCCGCGGGTGCGGCCGCCGGATCGCGCAACGCGACGATGTAAATGGCAATGCACATCAACACCGCGCACAAAATGCCCGGCAAAATACCGGCGGCAAACAGTTTGCCGATGTTCACGTCTGTGATGATGCCGTACAGCACAAACACAGTAGACGGGGGAATCATGATGCCCAGCGTGCCGCCGGCGGCGATGGATGCGGCAGACAAGGAATCCGAGTAGCCCAGCTTCTTCATGGGCGGATATGCCACCTTGCTCATGGTTGCCGCAGTGGCGATGGAGCTGCCGCAAATTGCGCCAAAGCCCGCGCAGGCAGTCACAGTGGACATAGCCAGGCCGCCGCGCAAGTGGCCGATGAAGGTATAGGCAAGCTGGAAAAGCTCGCGGCTCATGCCGGCGCGCGTCACCAGGTTGCCCATCAGGATGAACAGCGGCACGACCGACAGCAGGTACATTGAGCCGGTTTCAAACACCACTTGCGACGTGCTGGCGATTGCCGCCGGCCAAGTGCGCATGATGCCCATCCCAATAAAGCCCACCACAGCCATGGCGATAGCCAGCGGCACGCGCAGCGCCATCAGGCCGAGCATGACGGCAAATCCGATCAGCGCTTCTGTCACAGTTGCTCCCTTGGCGCTGCGCGCCTTCCCTCCGAGAGGGAGCTCTCGCCCTTGGGACGGCCCGGCGGGCTCATGAATGCACCTCAAGCGCCTGCGCATGATCGTCCATTCTCGCGCGGCCGGTCAGTGCAAGCGCAATATGCACGATTCCGGTCAGGCCCAGCAGCGCGCACATCACATAGGCAAACGGCCCAACGGTGATTTGCAGTTGCGCGGTGGTAAGCCCGTCTTCCAGCAAACGCCCAGCGCGGATCCACATGAAATAGCACAGCGCCAAAAACGCCGCGCCGGCAAATAGCTGCGTGATGCGGATCAACACGGCGCGAAGGCCTGGCGGCATGAACTTGTCAAATAAATCAAACGTGACATGCTCGCCGCGCATCGACACCAGCGGCAGCCCGGCAAAGATCAGCACGATCATGAGCAGCTCCGTCAGCTCCACGCCGCCCGGGATTGGCATGTTCAGCTTGCGCGCGCTTACGTCGACAAACGCGAGCAACATCATCGCCAGCAAAGCAAGGCCCGCAGTGGTGCCCAGCAGTACGTATAGCGCATGTTCCAATTTTTTCATTAATCGTTTGCCTCTTAGTTTTTGTAGACTGCAACTAAGTTCTTGTATGTTCGACTCCTCCCCCTTTCAAGGCGGAGGCTGGGAGGGGGATGGGTTTGCTCCCGCATTGTTTGAATCAAAACCCATCCCCACCCTAACCCTCCCCTTGAAAGGAAGGGAATTTGACTTGCATCGCTATACGTGGCGGCAAGAAAAAGCCGCTTGCAGTGTAGCGAAGCGGCTCTAGATGAGAATAGCTCTGAGTGCGCTTACAGTTTTTTGATCTCGCCGCGGAACTCTTTGATCACCGCGGCTGGGTTCTTGATACCCTTGGCGGTTGCGTCTGTGATCCACTTTTGCTCAAACTGGTTCACGCGGCTTTCAATCTCTTTTACAAACGTAGGGTTGGCAGGCGTAATCGTCACACCAGCAGCCTGCATCAGCGCCTTGCCTTCACGGTCTACTTTGTCCCATCCGCGGCCTTGCATGCGGGCCAGATACTCTCCCGAAAGCTTGTCAACTGCGGCTTTGTCCTGCGCAGACAGTTTGTTGTACTTATCCAGGTTCATCATCATCACAAACGCGGTGTTGTACAGGCCACCGGGAAAGGACGTGCCGTGACGGATCAGCTTGTCCAGCTTGAAGCCGGGGATCGATTCCGCCGGGAAGAACACACCATCCACCACGCCGGAACTCATCATTTCGTAAGACTCGGATGCCGGCTTGAGCATGACATTGGCGCCCAATGCCTTGCCAATCTCATTGACCATGCCGCCACCCACGCGGAACTTCAAGCCAGACAAATCCGCAATCGAATTGACCGGCCGCTTGCTGTTGTAGATCAGGCCAGGCCCATGCGTGAACACCGCCAGCACCTTGACGCCTTTGTACTCATCCAGAATCTGCGGATTCTTGGAAGCGATGCGTTGAAACGCGACTGACGACGCTTCTGCACTGTCGCCCAAAAACGGCAGCTCGGCAAGCGATGCCAGCGGGAAGCGGCCCGGCGTATAGCCTTGCACCGTAAAGCCAATGTCTTGCAGCCCGTCGCGCACACCGTCATAGGTACCTGGCGGATTAGTGGGCGGCTTGGGCAGGATGTTGAGTTTCACGCGGCCCTGGGTTTCGGTCTCCAGCTGCTTGCCCCATTCAATCAGCGTACGTGTGAGCGTGTGGCCCGGCGGCACCCAGCTCGATGAAGTCAGCACGGTTTGTGCAGATGCCGCGCCGGTGACGGCGAGCAACGCAGCAGCCACAACCGCGGCGGTAAAAGTTTTCTTGAACATGCAGGTCTCCTCCAAACGAATATTGATCATAAGTATTGCCATGTATTGAACGCCGATGCCGCAGCGCCTGCGCCACAGGACTTACCCGTGGGCAAAGGCCAGCCGCTTGGCGAAAAACATGTCATTGAATCTATCACCGACCGTGCGGTTGGGCAATCAATTGGCCGACGATGCGGCGCCAAATCAGGGTTTGCATAGGCATGCTGGTGCTGCGGGTTTCCGCAGACGGATTTTTACGCTGCCCTTAAAAGCGGTTACGCAATATCCATGGGCTTTTTCAGCCATTTTTGCTTCAAAAAGCGCATGGATATTGCGTATGCGGCATAAAAATCTGCCTGAAGTTGATCCATGTAGATTTTGGCTGTTTTTGTACGCCACTTGTCGGTAAACGGTATCGATGGATCTGGCCATATGCACTCCAATAGTGTCATATCATTTGGAGGTGTCTATGAAGTCCGCTCTGATCGTGATCGATGTACAGCAATCCTTTACCCGCCGCCCGTATTGGCAGAATATGGACGTTGCCGCATTCAATGCAAACTTGCAGCACGTTATCGATGCTTGCGTAGCCAAGTCGATGCCGATCGTGCAGATTTTTCACGTGGACGAAACGGGCGGCGCAGCCAACCCGTTTTCTCTGGCCAGCGGTTTGGTGCAGACACTGCCGGGCATCACCATCGCCCCAGACATTGTGTTTCACAAAACCGTGCATTCATCGCTGTTTGGCAAAGATGCCGGCGGCCAAACACTGCAGGCGTGGCTTGCCGCAAACGGCATTGGAGAAGTGCTCATCACCGGCATCCGCACCGAGCAATGCTGCGAGACCACCACGCGCCACGCCTCTGACCTGGGTTACCAAGTGCGCTTTGTGACGGACGCGACGCTCACCTTTCCCATGACCCACACCAGTGGCAGGCAATATTCCGCGCAAGAAATTCGCGAGCGCACTGAACTTGTTCTGGCGGGCCGCTTTGCCAAAATCGTCTCCGCGCAGGCCGCATTTGCATGACCACCGTTTTGTTTGCGCTGCTGCCTGACGTTGTACTGCTGGACGTTGCCGGCCCGGCCGAGGCATTTCGCATGGCAAACAATGTGGTCCCCGGCAGCTTTGCGCTGCAGTTCGCAGCGGGTAGTAAAGAAGTCACCTCCGGCATGGGCATGACCCTTGCCAATCTGCAGCCACTGCCCAGCGAAATTGCGCCAGACACCATCGTCGTTGTCACCGGCCTGATCGGCAAGCGCCTGCGCCTTGACGCACCCGCCACGCTGCAACTCATCGGCTGGCTGCGCGTGCATGCCGGCAACCCGCACTTGCGTGTGATGTGCGTATGCGCCGGCGCAGTGATTGCCGCGCAGGCCGGACTGCTCGCCGGCAAAGCCTGCACCACGCACCACGCGCACCTGGACGATTTGGCGGCCGCCGCGCCCACCGCCAAAGTGCTGGACAACCGCATCTTTGTTGAAGACGGCCGCGTATGGACCAGCGCCGGCGTCACCGCAGGCATTGATCTGGCACTGGCCATCATTGCCGCGCAATGCGGCGCGCCCGCGGCCGCGCATGTCGCGCGCGAGATGGTGGTGTACATGCGCCGCGCTGGCACAGACCCCGCGCTGTCACCCTGGGTCATGCATCGCAACCACCTGCACCCGGCTGTACATCGCGTGCAAGACGCGATCACCGCAGATCCAGCCGCCACATGGAGCATTGAGCGGATGGCACAGGTGGCCCACGCCAGCAGCCGCAACCTGGCGCGACTGTTTGTTGAACACGCGCAGTGCACGCCGCTGGACTACCTGCATCAAGTGCGCTTTGCCCTCGCGCGCGAACTGCTTACCCAAAGCGATCTAGATATGGAACGCGTAGCCGAAAAAGCCGGCTTCAGCTCATCCCATCATCTGCGCCGCGTGTGGCGCAAGTTTGCGCGGCAGCCTCCGAGCAGCATGCGGGCTTGATTGAAAGTGCGCTACGCAATATCCATGCGCTTTTTCAGCCATTTTTGCTCGAAAAAGCGCATGCATATTGCGTAGTGGCATTCAAGAATCTCGCGTCACCACGGCTTTCTGAAACACCGCTACGCTAACGGCATGATCGCAGACACCACGATTCGCTTAGCCACCACGCGCGATGCTCAGACCATTGCCGAGATGTCGCGCGACTTAATCGAGGTCAACCTGGGCTGGGTGTGGACGCGCGAGCGCGTCGCAGCAGCAATGCGCAAGCCGGACACCAACGTGGCGGTGGCGCAGCTTGGCCAATCGGTGATCGGCTTTGCCATCATGAAGTACAAAGATGAAGAAGCCTATCTGCACCTATTCGCCGTACACGCATCGCATCAGCGCATGGGCGTGGGCACGGCGCTGATTGCGTGGCTGGAAAAAACCGCGCGCACCGCCGGTATCGGTTTGATCTATCTTGAAGCGCGGCTTGCCAACGCCGCCGGTCGCGCGTTCTACCAAAAGCTCGGCTATCAGGAAATCAAAGTGGTACGCGGCATGTACCGCGGGCAGGAAGATGGCGTGCGGATTGGGAAGGATTTGTTTTTAGGTGGCTAGGTCGCGCACCAGTAAGAATTGGATGAGCTGCCTATGTCCTGGGCTGCCATCCCGGCGCAGATCGGGATGATGGCGTTTGCTAATGCCCGCAGCAAACTCCACTTTTGCCTAGAAACCGCATGGATACTGCGTACAACCAGCCCGTCGCAGCCTAACGAACCGCTACTCAGTCGCCGCAGGCCGATTCTCATCGAGCCACTGCCGCACCGTGGTCAAGCTGCTCAGTGCATTGGCAAACACCTCCGGTGGCAGCGCTTGGCGCATTAACGCAATTTCTCCGCCCAGTGCAGCAATGGCACTTTGCCTGGCGCGCAGCCCTGCTGCGGTCAGGCTCACCAGCTTGCCGCGGCCGTCTTCCGGGTCGGGCCGCACTTTGACAAAGCCGCTTGCTTCTAGCCGCTGCACGGTATTGGTCATGGCGGGTTTACTCACCTGAAACGCACGCGCCAAGCTCACCAGCGAGCGCTCGCCACCCAGGCGCGCAAAGTGGTTGAGCACGCTAAAGTGTGCGATGCGCATCTCGCCAGGCAGCACGCGTTCAAAGCGGTTGCGCGCGAGCTGCTCGATGATGCCGATCTCGTTAAAAAACCGAAACTCGACCGGATCATCAAGCAGCTCTGGTCTGGCGGATTGTTTAGTTGCCAAAGGCCCTCACTGAATTACTGAGACACAAAGCTCATCATGCTGCGCCGCGGGCTAGGCTCTACCTGCGGACCGTAGCCCACCCGCGCCAGCATTTGCACGCGTGCCGGCGCGGCAACACCCACGGCACTTTCAAACTGCACCTTCAAATCTGCAATCTCAGGATATTCCTGCAGCAGTTGCGATACCGGATGCATCGCTACCCCTAGTTGCGTCGCCTTCAGG
>JBJOQV010000401.1:0-5732 GCA_046049785.1 Pseudomonadota bacterium | reverse complement strand
TACCTTCGGCGCAGGACACAGTGACCACATCGCCGGTGCGCAGCGCAGTGGTGGCGTTGTCGCAGCCCACCACGGCCGGAATACCCAGTTCCCGCGCGACAATTGCCGCGTGGCAGGTGCGCCCGCCCCGGTTGGTCACAACGGCGGCGGCAATTTTCATCACCGTGCCCCAATCGGGCATGGTCGTATCGGCCACCAATACATCGCCCGGTTTGAACTCATGTAGCTGCGAAATGTCCGCGATCACCCGCACCGGGCCGGACGTAACTTTGCCACCCACCGCACGGCCGTTCACCAGCGCCTTGCCGTGGCTGCCCAGCGCGTATTCGTCCACCATATTGGGCGCGCGCCGCGATGCCACGGTCTCCGGCCTCGCTTGCACGATGTAAAGCTTCTGATCCAGGCCGTCCTTGGCCCACTCCACATCCATCGGCACCGGGTGCCCGGCCCGGCGGCTGTAATGCTCTTCGATCTTGATCGCGGCATCGGCCAGCGCCAGCACGTCCTCATCGTCCACGCAATAGCGCTGCTGATCTTCCTTGGCGGTGGGTACGTTGCGCGTCGTCTCACGCCCGGCCGCCTTGGCGTAGACCATGCGGATTTCCTTGCCGCCCATTTTGCGCTTGAGCACGGTGCGATGACCTTGCGCAAAGGTTGGTTTGAAGACATAGAACTCATCCGGGTCCACCGTGCCTTGCACGACGTTTTCGCCCAAGCCATACGCGCCGGTGATAAACACGGCATCGCGAAAACCGGTTTCGGTATCCAGCGAAAAAGTCACGCCGCTGGAAGCAAGATCGGCGCGCACCATCTTCATGATGCCCACCGATAGATACACCTTGAAGTGGTCAAAACCATTGTCGATGCGATAACTGATGGCGCGGTCTTTGAACAAGCTGGCAAAACACAGCCGCACCGCATCCAGCAGTTTGGCGTCGCCAGAAACATTCAAAAAGGTCTCGTGCTGGCCGGCAAAGCTGGCGGTAGGCAAATCTTCAGCGGTGGCGGAGCTGCGCACCGCGAGCGTCAGCGTATCGCCATACTCACCGCGCAGCTGCGCGTAGGCGGCCTTGACTTCGGCCACCAGGTCTGGCGGCAGGGCAGCACCGTAAATGATCTCGCGCGCCAGTTGTGCGCGCCGCGCCAAGTCCTGCACGTCGCGCTCGTTCAGACCGTCCAGCGCTTGATGCAGCCGCGGCCAGGCATCTGCCTCATCCAGCACATATTTGTAGGCTTGCGCGGTGATGGCAAAGCCGTTGGGTACGCGTACACCGTGCGCGGTGAGCTCGCGGTACATCTCGCCCAGCGAGGCATTTTTGCCGCCCACGAGCGCTACATCATCCACGCCCAGTTCTGAAAACCAGCGAACGTACTTGAACTGCCCTGCGGCCATGGTTTCTCCTTCGCGTGCCGGATACGGCATCGACCCTGTTCTCGCAGACTACTGCGCTGCTGCGGCACGCGTTTGATGCTGCGCAAGTTTTGCGTGGCAGCGCTTTGCTGCCCGGCTCTCAAGCGTGCCCTCAAGCGATCCCTAACGACACGCCGATGCGCCGCGCGCAGTGCAGGAGCGCGTGGTCTGCCGGTACGGTACGCATGCGGCCGGCCACCAGGGCAAGCGCCACATCGCCAATGCGCCCTTGCTCTACGCATACCATGCGGCCCCAGTTGCCCGCGCGCGCAAGATCGGCGGCGGCGTTGCCGATCAAGGTGCCCAGCACCCGGTCGCCCGGCGTGGGTGCGCCGCCGCGCTGCACGTGGCCCAGCACGGTGGCGCGCACTTCGCTGCGAATCAGCGGCGCGAGCTGCGCCTCAAGCACCACGGCCACGCCGCCCAGGCGCTGCGGATGTGGATCGCCCGCCACATAGGATTGCACCGTGACCTGCCCGCCGCGCGGCTTGGCGCCTTCGGCCACGCAGATCAAGGTGGAGCGCTGGCGTGCTTCACGCGCCTTGCATACCTCGGCAATCGCCTGCAGGTCGTAATCGATTTCCGGCAGCAGGATGATGTCTGCCGACGCAGCCAGCCCCGCTTCCAGCGCCAGCCAGCCGGCGTTGCGGCCCATGGTCTCCACCAGCATGACGCGGCCATGGCTCTGCCCGGTGGTCTGCACACGGTCCAGCGCCTGCGTCACGGTGGCCACTGCAGTGTCAAACCCCAGGCTGCGCTCCACATGCGCGATATCGTTATCAATCGTTTTGGGCACGCCCACAGTCGGCAAGCCATGGCGGTCCAGTGCGTCGGCAATAGCCATCGTGCCATCGCCACCAATCGCCACCAGGCCGGTGAGATCAAGCGCGCGGGCGTAGGCCACAATCTCATCGCGCCAGTCGCGGCCTTGATAGGCCATCGGACTGACGCGGTTGGTGGTGCCCAGCAACGTGCCGCCCAGCGCGGTAATGCCGCACACCGCGTCCCATTCCAATGGCCGCACCCGGCGCTCAATCAGCCCCAGATAGCCATCCTGCACGCCCAGCACCTGCGCACCGCACTGGTGAATCAGCGATTTTGTGACCGCGCGGATAACCGCATTCAAGCCCGGCGCATCACCACCGCCAGTCAACACACCAATGCGCATGACCGCCCTGTATCCGCGTGAGTTTTAGATAAGCGCAGCATCGCAGGCCTTTGCCATGCGCGTATTGACATTGCACAAATCTGTTGACCGGTTTGCGTGTATCAGCAGATAACACAAATGCAGAGCACGCAATATTCATGCGGTTTTTGGAGCATTTTTGCCCCAAAACACGCATGAATAAAGCGTCTGGCCCAGCGTCTTTGTAACGCTAAAGCCCTTACCAAGCCTGCGTGTTCTACTTTTTCTTGACCGCTTTTTTTGCCTTGGCAGGATCATGCTTGGCCAACCAGGCAAAGAACTCTTGCGTCCACAGCCGCGAGTTGCGCGGCTTGAGAATCCAGTGGTTCTCATCGGGGAACCACACCAGGCGCGCATCGATGTTCTGTGCCTTGAGCGTGTTGTAGTAGGCCAGACCCTGCGCGTCCGGCACGCGGTAGTCGAGCTGACCGTGGATCACAAGCGTGGGTGATGAATTCTTGGCCGCAAACGCGTGCGGGCTTTGGGCGTGCACCTGCTTCATGCCACGGGCCGCGCCGCCGGCCCCTTCGTCACCTTCCCAATACCACTTGCCTAGCTCTTCCTTGAACCACTCCGCGCCGTCGCTGGCAAACATGCTGACCCAATCAAAGCAACCGGCGTGGCACACATAGGCTTTGTAGCGGCCGGGCTTGGCATGCCCGTTCATCCACGCAACCATAAAGCCGCCATAGCTGCCGCCGGTGGCAAACACGCGGTTTTTGTCGATGAAGGGTTTCTTCAACATCACATCGGTGGCGGCCTCAGCGTCTTGCAACTCTAGCTTGCCCCACTGATGCGTAATGCTGTCCTTGAACTTGAATCCAAAGCTGGTGGAGCCGTGGTAGTTGATGCACACCACCACGTAGTCCTGCGTGCCGTTGCCGGTGGCAAACACCTGGTTGTTCCAGCGATAGTGAAACGCATCGCCCGCTGCGGTGTGCGGCCCGCCGTGAATGCTGTGCAGCAGCGGATACTTTTTCTTGGGATCGAAATTGGGCGGATACACCACCCACATTTGCGTGGCATCGCCGTTTGCGCCTTTGTAGGTCACGCTTTCATACGGGCCAAACTTGAACTTGGCCATCAGCGCATCGTTGAACTTTTCCATCCGCCGCGGCGCGCCATCCACCACGGCATAAGCGCGTGCCGGATGCACCATGGCCTCTGCGGTGTAGACGATGGTGCCGCCGGCCACATCAAAGCTCTGCACCCAGCCGCCGCGCGCCACCACGTGCAGCGTTTTGGCCTTGAGATCATGCCGCCACAGGTGGCACTGCGCATGATCTTCCGCGGTGAAGTACACGCTGGCGTCATCGGGTGACCATGCCAGACTGCTACCCACTTCTCTATCCCATGCCGCACCATGCACCTGCCACTTGCCAGTGCGCGCATCCGCAATGGCCAGTTGCGCGGGTGCGGTGTGGCGTTTGGCGGTGTGCGCGGCCACCATAGCGATTTTTTCGCCACTGTGGCTGTAGCGCGGCTCGCTCAGCGTCCACTCCTTGGACAGCGCCAGCACGCGATGCTTGCGCGTGCGCACGGCGATCTCACCCAGTGCGAAGCGGTTGTTGACGCGCTTGACCGGCGCGGGATCGTATGAAAACACAATCGTCTTGCCGTCCGGGCTGATGTCGTAGGCCGACGCATTCGGATCCGCGCGGCCCATTTCCAGCGCGGTACCTTCAAACAAATCCGTCACGCGGCCGCTGGCAATATCCACGACATGCAGATGCGCGGCGCGGCCCATGGGCAAATTTGCGTCCCAGTAGCGGTACATCACCTCGCTGGTGATATACGCGCTTTCTTTGCGGTCTTTGAATTCCTTGTGCGCCTTGGCCTGCGCTTTCACGCCTTTGAGCTGCGGCCACACCCACGAAATGAAGGCCACGCGCTTGCCGTCCGGGAACCACTTGATGCCCGACACGCCCGTGGCCAGGTCGGTCACGCGCCGCGCCTCGCCACCGTCGGGTGCGATCACGTACAGCTGCGGCGCTTCGTCCTTTTTGCCTTCTTGCTCGCGCTTGGCGACAAAGGCAATCAAATCGCCTTGGGGAGAAAAGCGCGCTTCGCCATCTTTTTCGCCGCAGTGCGTCAGGTGGCGCGGCTCGCCGCCAAATGTGGAAAACAGCACAAGCGACGACTTGGCCTTATTTTTCTCCATGTCATAGCGGCCAATCGACGCGACCGCCTGCGCACCATCGGGCGAGAGCGACAGCGCCCCAATCCGCTCAATTTTCCACAGATCGTCTACCGTGATTTTCTTGCTGGCCATGCCGTCTCCCTGGAAGGAACCCAAAGTTGGGATAATTTCCCGAGATTATGACATGAGCAGATTGCGGTAAGCGTAAAAGTGACTACGCAGTATTCATGCGGGTTTTGGGGCATTTTTGGCTGGAAACCCGCATGGATATTGCGTAGCGGCTTAGTCAAAAGCGCGCAAACTACAGCGTTTCAAACGTCCGCACGCTCTTGCGCTCGCGCACGGCCTCAATGGCCACACGCATGTTTTCGCGCAGCGCGGCGGCGCTTGGCACGGCGCGCAGCATCACATCGGGCGTGGATTCGTCCATGGTACGGATGAGGATGTTGCCCAGGCCGACCAGGCGCAGCAAAAACGGCTGCTCAAGGCTCGTGTCTTTGACGCGGTACAACTCAATTTCTTCCACCGTCTTGCTCAAGATGCCGGACTCAAACTTGATACGCTGGCTGGTCACTTCATACACCGTGGTCTTGGTCTGCAGCCATTTGTAGATCAGAATGCCAAGCGGAATGATCAGCCAGCACAGCAGAATGCCGAAGAAGAAGGCCCAGAAGTTGGTCCACTGCGAGGGAGTACCGCGCCAGATAGAGGTTTCAGAGTTTGTTTGATTCATAAATTTGGATCAAATGCGTGACGGTTTACTCCTTCCCCTCCAAGGGGAAGGTTGGGATGGGGATGGGTTATCTCTGTGCTTCCAAAACCCAACCCCACCCTAGCCCTCCCCTTGAAGGGGAGGGGATGAATGATTTTCAATGCGCCTCTTCCCAATTATTCCCCACACCCACCTCTGCAAGCAGCGGCACATCCAGCATGGCCACGCCGGCCATGCGTTTGGGCACTTGTTCTTTCATCAGCGTTACTTCGTCTTCAGGTAC
>JBJOQV010000400.1:0-4789 GCA_046049785.1 Pseudomonadota bacterium | reverse complement strand
GCGGTGTCGGGGATGACATGGTCGGCATCGCCGGCATGAATCTGGGTGATCGAGAGCACGGCAGAATCGATCGGCTTTTTATTGCGGGTGATGATAGTTTGCAGCGCCTGCGCCATGTTGACGGCAACCATCACCGGATCGACCCCGTTGTGCGGCAGCGCGGCATGCGCGCCCTTGCCGGTAATGGTGATTTCAAACTCGTTTGAGCTGGCCATCATCGGCCCCGGAGTCATACCAAAGGTGCCGACCTTGCCACCGGGCCAGTTATGCATGCCAAACACCGCCTGCATCGGGAATTGTTTGAATAGGCCGTCTTCGATCATTTTGCGCGCGCCGCCGCCGCCTTCTTCGGCCGGTTGAAAGATCAAATACACGGTGCCGTCAAAATTGGGTTCACGCGCCAAATGCTTGGCCGCGGCCAGCAGCATGGCGGTGTGACCATCGTGCCCGCAGGCGTGCATCTTGCCGGCGTTTTTGCTGGCGTGCGCAAATTTGTTGTGCTCCTGGATCGGCAGTGCGTCCATGTCGGCGCGCAGGCCAATCGCACGGCTGCTTGACCCGAGTTTTCCCTTGACGATGCCCACCACGCCGGTGCCGCCAAGGCCGCGATGGATCGGGATGCCCCACCGGGTCAGGTTTTCCGCCACCAGATCGGCGGTGCGGAATTCATTGAAAGCAAGTTCCGGGTGGGCATGGATGTCGCGGCGGATTGCGGTGACGGTAGCAGCGTCTGCGAGGATGGATTCGATCAGTTGCATGGGCTTGCTCCTATCGATCTTTTCCTAAATCGTGACAGCGATTTAGGACGGTTTTCTCCCCTCTCCCGCAGTCGCGGGAGAGGGGCCGGGGGTGAGGGATTGAGCGTTCTGCTCTGTCATGTCTATGAAACGCTCAATAAGCTGATCCAGAGTGTAGCGGGCACTGCCTTGCTGCAACGCAAAACTGGCACCATCAACAGTACTCTAATTGGGGTTAATTCAAGAGCCACTTTGACCGTACACTCAGGCGTATGAATACCGTGACTGCTCCGGCAATTGCAAGCGTGGATACCGCTTCACAGACGGTTGCGCTGCTCGCTGAGCTGGTGGCCATCGACACCACTTCGCGCAACTCCAATCTGGGCTTGATCGAACTGGCGCGCGACAAGCTTGCCCGCCTGGGCGTGCCCAGCCGGCTGACCTATGACGCAGCCGGCGGCAAGGCCAATTTGTTTGCCACCGTAGGCGAGGGCGCCTTGCCCGGCATGATCCTGTCTGGCCACACCGACACCGTGCCGGTAGACGGCCAGGCCTGGAGCAGCGATCCATTCCAGCTCACGCAGCGCGAAGGCAAGCTGTTTGCCCGCGGCAGTGCGGACATGAAAGGTTTTATCGCGTGCGCGCTGGCCGCCGTGCCGGCCTATCTGGCCGGTTCAAGCGCAAGCGCGCGGCCGTTTCATCTTGCCCTGAGCTATGACGAAGAGGTGGGCTGCTTTGGCGTGCATGGGCTGATCAAAGATATTGCCGAGAGTGGTGCGCGCGTGTCCGGCTGCATTGTGGGTGAGCCCTCTTCGATGCAGCCCATCGTCGCGCACAAGGGAACGCACCGCTTCCGCTGCTGCGTGCGCGGAAAAGAAGCGCATTCGGCCATGACGCATCAAGGCGTGAACGCTATCCACTACGCCAGCAAAATGATGGTGTTTTTGCAAAGCGTGGCCGATGAGATCGCGGCCAAAGAAGCGCGCGACCCGGCGTTTCCAGTGCCAACGTCCACCATTACCATCACGATGATCGATGGCGGCACGGGCCAGAACATCATTCCGCTGCATTGCAATTTTCAGGTGGATGTGCGCACCATGCCCGGCACGTCGTTTGATGACATTCTGGCGCGCGCGCAAGCCCAGGCCAAAACACTGGAGCCTGAAATGCATGCCGTCTGCCAAGACAGCGGCATTACCTTCGATTTTCAGTTCTCCATGCCGGGCTTTGACGTGGCGGCCGATGATCCGCTGGTGCGCTATGTGGCGCAGCATGCACAGGCGGCGCAGCGCAACAAAGTCAGTTTTGGCACTGAGGCAGGCATTTTCACCCGGCAACGTATCCCTACTGTTGTCATTGGCCCCGGCAACATTGATCAGGCGCACCAGCCCAACGAGTTTGTCGAGCTATCGCAGCTGGCTGCCTGCGACGCATTTTTGGCGCGCGTGCTGGCTAATCCCTTTGAATCTTCGCGCATTGTTTGAGTCCGCACCATGAACGCACCTCTTACCGTCAAGCACATCAGCAACTGGTTCACCGGCAAGCCTGCCAACTCTAACGCCGCTGAGTCGAGCCCGGTCTTTAACCCCGCCACCGGTGAAATCACGGGGCAGGTGAGCATGGGGCATGCAGATGACGTGGCGCAAGCCGTGGCTGCTGCAAAAGCCGCGTTCCCGGCCTGGAGCGCCACCACGCCACTGCGGCGTGCGCGCATCATGTTCAAGTTCAAGGAACTGCTGGAGCGCGATGCCAAGATCATCGCCGCGCAGATCACGCGCGAACATGGCAAAGTGTTTTCAGACGCGATGGGGGAGTTCACCCGCGGGCCGGAAGTCGTGGAGTTTGCCTGCGGCGCGCCGCAGCTGCTCAAAGGCGAGTTTTCCGATCAAGTGGGCGGCGGGATTGACGCGTACAGCTTCCGGCAATCGCTGGGTGTGGTGGCGGGCATCACTCCGTTTAATTTTCCCTTCATGGTGCCGCTGTGGATGATCCCGGTGGCGCTGGTGTGCGGCAATACCTTTGTGCTCAAGCCCAGCGAGCGCGATCCAAGCTGCGCGCTACTCATTGCGCAACTGCTCAAAGAAGCCGGCCTGCCCGATGGCGTGTTTAACGTGGTGCATGGCGGCAAGGTGGCGGTGGATGCGATTTTGCATCACCCCGATGTGCAGGCCGTGAGCTTTGTGGGCTCTACGCCGATTGCGCACTACATCTACTCCACCGGAACTGCGAACGGTAAGCGCGTGCAGGCGCTGGGCGGTGCAAAGAACCACATGGTGGTCATGCCGGATGCGGACTTGAACCAGGCGGTCGACGCACTGACCGGCGCGGCCTACGGCAGCGCGGGCGAGCGCTGCATGGCCATCTCTGTCGCGGTAGCGGTGGGCGGTATTGCCGATGCGCTGGTGGAAAAGCTCGCAGAAAAAGCGCGCGCGCTCAAAATCGGCGGCGGTGTGCAGGGCGAGATGCATGGGGCGTTTGATACCGGCATGGACATGGGCCCGCTGGTCACGCGCGAGCATTTGGCCAAGGTAAAGGGCTACGTTGATACTGGCACGCAGGAAGGTGCCAGGCTGGTGGTGGACGGCCGGCAGTTTGTGCCAAATTCGCCCAGCAGCATCAAAGAAAGTGGCTTCTTCATGGGTGGCTGTCTGTTCGATCACGTCAAGCCCAACATGCGCATCTACAAAGAAGAAATCTTTGGCCCGGTCCTGTGCGTCGTGCGTGTAAACACGTTTGAAGAAGCGCTTGAACTCGTGAACAATCACGAATTTGGCAACGGCACCGCCATATTCACGCGCGATGGCGATGCCGCGCGTGAGTACGTGCAGCGCATTCAAGTGGGCATGGTGGGTGTGAATGTGCCGATCCCGGTGCCGATGAGCTTTCACAGCTTCGGCGGCTGGAAAAAGAGTATTTTCGGCGACCATCACGTATATGGGCCAGAGGGCATTCGCTTCTACACCAAGGTGAAAGCGGTGATGGAGCGCTGGCCCAGCGGCATCAAAGACGGCGCGCAGTTTGTGATGCCGACGATGAAGTAGAGGAAACGCTCATCACTACCTCCGTTCGGCCTGAGCCTGTCGAAGGCCATTTGCCAGGGTGTGCGAATGCGTTTTGACAAGCGGGGCGCGAACGGCTTTAACATCTAACGCAAAGAACATTCAGGAGAACGCCATGACCATCCTTTCCGATCAGTTGCACCTCAAACCCCAGGAGCTGGACAACTACTGGATGCCGTTCACCGCCAATCGCCAGTTCAAGCAGGCGCCGCGCTTGCTGGCACGCGCGCAGGGCATGTATTACTGGGATGACAAAGGCAATAAGATCCTGGACGGTATCGCGGGCCTGTGGTGCAGCAACGTGGGCCACAATCATCCGCGCGTGGTTGAGGCGATTCAGAAGCAGGCCGCGGTGCTGGACTTTGCGCCGCCGTTTCAAATGGCCAACCCGCTGCAGTTTGAGCTGGCCAACCGCGTGGCCGCGATCGCGCCGCCCAATTTGAAAAAGATTTTCTACACCAACAGCGGCAGCGAGAGCGTGGATACCGCGCTGAAAATCGCAATTGCGTACCACCGCGCCCGCGGCGAAGGCGCGCGCACGCGCCTGATCGGCCGCGAAAAGGGTTATCACGGCGTGGGTTTTGGCGGCATTAGCGTGGGCGGCATGGTGGCCAACCGCAAGATGTTTGGCAGCATGCTGGGCGGCGTGGATCATTTGCCGCACACCTTCAATTTGAAAGAAGCGGCCTACAGCAAGGGTCAGCCGCAATGGGGCGGGCATTTGGCCGAGGAGCTGGAGCGCATCGTCGCGCTGCACGATGCATCCACGATTGCCGCGGTGATTGTCGAGCCGGTGCAGGGCTCCTGCGGCGTAGTGGTGCCGCCGGTGGGTTATCTGCAAAAGCTACGCGAGATCTGCACCAAACACGGCATTTTGCTGATCTTTGATGAAGTGATTACCGGCTTTGGCCGTCTGGGCAAAGCGTTTGGTGCGGAATACTTTGGTGTGGAACCGGACTTGATGACGGTGGCCAAAGGTATCACCGCGGGCAC
>JBJOQV010000399.1:0-2602 GCA_046049785.1 Pseudomonadota bacterium | reverse complement strand
GGAATCATCCGGGAAACCGCAAGGAAGGCCTCCAATGCTCTATCAGCTCTACGAGATGCAGCGCTCGTGGCTCAACCCATTGACCGCTTTTGCGCAAACGCAGGCGCAGTGGCTAAATCATCCCCTCAACCCGATGCTCAACAATCCGCTGATGCGGCGTGTGGCTGCGGGCTACGAGCTGATGTACCGGCTGGGCAAGGAATACGAAAAGCCGGCATTTGGCATCGACTTTGCGCGCGTGGGCGGGCAAGAGATTGGCATTGCAGAAGTCATCGTCGCGCGCAAACCGTTTTGCAAGCTGCTGCATTTTCAAAAGCTGGATATGCCGGCCGGCTTCTCGCAGCCCAAGGTCTTGATTTTTGCGCCGCTATCCGGCCACCACGCAACGCTGCTGCGCGACACCGTGCGCACCATGCTGCCGAATTTTGACGTGTACATCACCGATTGGATCGACGCGCGCATGGTGCCGCTGGAATCAGGCAGCTTTCATCTGGATGACTACGTCCAGTACTGCATTGATTTCATCACCAAACTCGGGCCAGATTTGCACGTGATGAGCGTGTGCCAGCCCACCGTGCCGGTGCTGGGCGCCATCAGTCTGATGGCCACGCGCAAAGATCCGCATCTGCCACGCACCATGACCATGATGGGCGGGCCGATTGATCCGCGCCAAAGCCCGACGCAGGTGAATAACCTCGCCATGACGCGGCCGTTTCAGTGGTTTGAGGCCAATGTGATTGCGAAGGTGCCGGACAAATACCCCGGCGCAGGCCGCCGCGTGTACCCAGGCTTTATGCAACACGCGGGCTTTGTAGCGATGAATCCGGACCGGCATGCGACCAGCCACTGGGACTACTACCAAGACTTGGTCAAAGGCGACCTTGAAGACGCCGATTCGCACCGCAAGTTCTACGACGAATACAACGCCGTGCTCGATCTGGACGCGGACTATTACCTAGACACCATTCGCACCGTATTCCAAGAGCACCGCCTGCCCAACGGCACGTGGACAGTGCGCGGCGAACTCGTGCGGCCGCAGGACATCACTACTGTGGCGCTGCTCACTGTAGAAGGTGAGCTCGACGACATCTCCGGCCCCGGCCAGACGCAGGCCGCGCATGATCTTTGTACCGGCATCCCGCAGTCCCGCCAGAAAGATTTTGTTGCGCAAGGTGCCGGACATTACGGCATTTTCAGCGGCCGGCGCTGGCGCGAAATGATTTATCCGGTGGTGCGAGACTTCATGCTCAAGGCCGAGCCCGCCAAAAGCGCAAAACCAAGCAATGTGCGCCGTTTGCGTGGATAGCACACCGAGGGAACTTCAGGAACGTTTTTCCGTCCTGTGAAAGTTGGCGTATAAACGTTGTAGTTATCGGTATCTTTCACAAGTTCCATCACACCGGGAGTCCATCATGGCGTTTTTCAAACGCGTTGTTTCATCGTTCACCGCAGTCTGCGTGCTGGGTTTGAGCATGCCCGCGTTCGCGCATATCGGCGGCGCGCCGATTATCACCACTGAAGAAATCGCAACTTCTGCGCAAAGCGCGCAGCTCAAAGATCAAGTGCGCAGCCTGCTTGAACGCGCCGAGGTCAAAGATGCATTGCAAAAGCATGGCGTTGACCCATCGCAAGTGCAAGGCCGCGTGGACGCCCTGACCGACGCTGAAGCTACCCAGCTTGCGCAGCAGCTTGAGCAAATGCCGGCGGGTGGCGATATTTTGGGCATTTTGTTTGCGGTGTTCATCATTTTGCTGGTCACTGACATTCTGGGCCTGACCAAAGTCTTCCCGTTCACGCGCTCAGTACGGTAGTTATCTATGCGGGGGCGCGGTGTGCTGATTAAATCAAGCGCGCTGCGCCTTTTGTTTTTGGTATTCGCAGCGCTTATTGCCGGCTGCGCCACACCACCGCAGACTGCGCAGTTGCTCGCCCAGCGCCCTGCTGGCCTGCCGCCAGCGCATCAAATCCCATCGGTACCTTATTTTGCGCAGGACGCGCTGCAGTGCGGGCCGGCATCTCTGGCTATGGTGCTGAACCATTGGGGCGGACGCACAACACCGCAAGAGCTGACGCCGCAACTCTTTATCCCTGGCCGCGAAGGCAGTCTGCAACTTGAGCTGCTGGCTGCAAGCCGCAGACAAGGCATGCTCGCCGTACCTATCGCGCCGCGACTGCCGGCGCTGCTTGCAGAAGTGGCCGCGGGCAATCCGGTCATCGTGCTGCAGAACCTCAGCCTACCCGTCGCGCCCGTGTGGCACTACGCCGTGGTGATTGGTTACGACCTCAACGCGCAAACCATCACGCTGCATTCCGGCCCAACCGCCAATGCTTCGATGACGCTGACAGCGTTTGAAAACACCTGGGCGCGCAGCCAGCACTGGGCGATCACCGTCACGCCACCCGCTCGCTTGCCCACGCAGGCAAGCGAGGCCGATGTGCTGGCCGCTACCGCAGCCCTTGAACGCGTTGATGCAAGCAGCGCGCAAGCCGCCTACCGCGCCATGACCACGCGCTGGCCGGCGGCAAGCGGCGCATGGATTGGTCTGGGCAATATTGAGTACGCCAAAAAGGCGTTTGCACAAGCCGCCAGAGCCTACGAACA
>JBJOQV010000398.1:0-4107 GCA_046049785.1 Pseudomonadota bacterium | reverse complement strand
ATCCGCAGCGTTTAGCCACAGAGACGCAGAGAGCACAGAGCGTGTTGGGGAAAACCGGCTTTCTCTGTGCGCTCTGTGTCTCTGTGGCAAAAGTCTTCAAAGCCATAACGCTCTACGCAATATCCATGCGCTTTTTGAGCCATTTATGCCAGAAAAAGCGCATGGATATTGCGTAGAGGCTGCTTAGATCACTTTTTTATCCTGCAAAAACTGCCGCACAATCGTCAGCCGTGCGATCGGGTCTTGCAGTTCCATGAGTTTTTGCTTGGCGGCGTTGGGCACGGGCAGCACCTCAGTGATGCGGTTGGCCACCCAGCCGGCGTCGTCCATGTAGTGCGGCTGCGCCAGGCGCTGGGCCATGCCGCGCTCGGCCTCGGGCAGGGCCTGGATGCTCTCTTCCATGTCGTGGATGATGCGCGCCAGCAGTTTGCGGCAAGGGTCAAACTCGCCGGTGATGGGCAGCAGTTCATCGGCGTCGATCCAATCCACGTCGCCGATCAGCAGGCCATTGGGCAAACGCTCGGTGCTCTGGATTTTGAAGCGCTGCTCACCCCGCACGGTGATGAGCAGAATGCCCGGCTCGTTCATGTCCATCGCATCAATGCGCGCGGTGCAGCCAATCGCCTCTGGCATGGCGGCATCGCCAACTTCTTTGCCTTTGGCGATCAGC
Source organism: Pseudomonadota bacterium (assembly GCA_046049785.1). Taxonomy (GTDB): domain Bacteria; phylum Pseudomonadota; class Gammaproteobacteria; order Burkholderiales; family Burkholderiaceae_C; genus JBJOQV01. Next base: position 3,437 of record JBJOQV010000398.1, on the reverse strand, counting down.
ACAATGCCAAACACGCTCTTGTGCTTGACGGCTGACTTGACCATGTCCATGTAGCGCGCTTCAAAGATGCGCAGCGGCAGCGACCCTCCGGGAAACAAGACCGTGGACAGAGGGAAAAGTGGCAGCTTCAAACGGATCTTTCTTAGTGTTTGGTATGCGCGCCTGCGGCCAGCGCGCGGTGCCTGACAAGCACCTGCGTATCGGCGCGGAAATGCTGCGCAAGTTGTTCAGCGATATAGACCGAGCGGTGCTGGCCGCCGGTGCAACCAATCGCAACGGTGAGATAGCTGCGGCCGTCGCGCTCGTACTCGGGCAGCCACTTGTGCAGAAATGTCTTGATGTCCTGCGTCATCGATTCCACCGCCGGAATCTGCGCAAGGTACTGCGCCACCAGCGCGTCCTGCCCGGTGAGCGGGCGCAGCTTGGGTTCGTAGTACGGATTGGGTAGGCAGCGCACATCAAACACCAGATCAGCATCCAGCGGCACGCCGCGCTTGAAGGCAAAGGTCTCAAACGTCAGCAGCAGGTGGCGCGCCTGTGCGTTGACCACGTCGCGCAGCCAGTCGCGCAGCTGCGCACTGCGCAGATCGCTCGTATCCACCACCACGCCAAGTTCGGCCAGCGGCGCCATCAGCTCACGTTCCAGCTCGATGCACTCGGATAGCGAGCGCTCACGCGTATCGTCTACGCCCAGCTCGCGCAGCGCATCGCGTTGATTGAGCGGATGGCGGCGGCGCGTTTCTGAAAAGCGCGCGATCAGCGTGGGTGAATTGGAAGTGAGAAACACCACTTGCACCTGGCCCATCCGCGACAGGTTGCGGATGTGTGCGCTGACTTCTGCGGTATCGCCGCCGCTGCGGCTATCAATGGCCACCGCAACACGCGCGGTGCCGCGGTCAGTCTGCACCGCAATCAGGTCGGGCAACAGTTTGGCGGGCAGGTTATCGACGCAAAAAAACCCAAGGTCTTCAAGCGCCGCAAGCGCGACAGATTTACCCGAACCGGAGATTCCGGTGACAATGACAATATGCATTGTTTCAATGCTAACAGGACAGGCGTGCAAACGCGGTTGACGCGCCGGCACCTGTGGCGCGGGTACATAAAGCGGCGTTTACAAATCGCCGTTCATGGCGCGCTGCTGCCGCTCCATAAATTCTTTCATGGTATCGATGCCGCGCAGTTGCAGCACGGTGTTGCGCACTGCGGCCTCTAGTAGCACCGCGAGATTGCGGCCGGCGGCCACGGGAATCACCACCTTGCGCACCGGCAAATCCAGCACATCTTGCGTTTGTGACTCAAGTGGAAGCCGCTCGTATTGCTGCTCCATGGTGGAGCGGCGCACCAGATGCACGATCAGCTTGAGATTCATTTTGCGGCGCACCGCCGTCTCGCCAAAAATGGCCTTGATGTCGAGCAAGCCCAGGCCGCGCACTTCGAGCAAATTGGATAGCAGCGGCGGGCAGCGGCCCTCGATGCGGTCTGCAGCGATGCGGGTGAACTCCACCACATCATCCGCTACCAGGCCGTGGCCGCGGCTGATGAGCTCCAGCGCAAGCTCACTCTTGCCCAGACCGGATTCGCCGGAGATCAGCACGCCCATGCCCAGCACGTCCATAAACACGCCATGCATGGTCACGGCCGGTGCAAGTTTTTTGGTCAGATATTCGCGCAGCGTATCGATAATGCCCGCCGAGCTGTGCGTGCTCGCAAACAGCGCAATACCGCGCTGCTCGCATTCCCGCAAAATATCTTCTGACGGCGCAAGGCTTTCAGCCATGATGACCGCGGGCGGTTCTTTGAGCGCCAGCTCGTGTGCAAAGTGGCTGCGCCGCACGGTGTTCAGCGCATTGATGTACACCAGCTCTTCCTGGCCCAGCACCTGAATACGGCGCGGATGCACCAGATTCAAATGCCCTACCAGATCGGCCGCGGCAGTTACACCATCGGCCAAGGGCCGCTGCAGACCGGTTTTGCCGGCGATGAGCGAGAGTTCCAGGCGCTCGCCTGCTTCGTCAAACAGCGTCTGGACGGTGGGCAAAGTCAATGCGGGCCGCGCTTAGGCGGCCGACGATAGCGGCTCCCAGGCGGCAAATGCCTGATGCACCTGCGCAGCGTCGGGTAGAGTCGAAAGCCGCTCACGAAAGCTGCGGTCTGAAAGCATCTGGGCGAGCTCGGAGAGCACGTCCAGATGATGTTGATTAGCGTGTTCGGGCACCAGCAGGAACACCAGCAGATTGACCGGCTTGCCATCAGGCGCTTCAAACGGAATTGGGTCTGCAAGACGCACAAAGGCGGCCAGCGCTTCTTTCAGCCCCTTGATGCGGCCATGCGGGATGGCCACACCTTGGCCCAGCGCTGTGGAGCCCAGGCGCTCACGCGCGATCAGGCTGTCGAAAACGGTACTACGGGCAATGCCGTGGTTGTTTTCAATCAGCAGACCCGCCTGCTCGAAAACACGTTTTTTGCTGGATAGTTCAGCATCAACTACCACATTTGCAGGAGGCAGAATTTTCGCGATTAGGTTCATGTTGCACCGCACACAATGCTTTGGATTATAGGAGTGTGGATTAGTTCGTACAGTCCCGTTGCGCTCTGGCAACGCAAAAATGGTAGATGTTTACATTTGTTAACGAGAACGTTGCGGCAGTGATGCACGCTCAATAGGTTGGGCTGATGTGTGCTGCCTCCATAGGGGATTGCACCTGTCTTGATATGCAGACTACGCAATATCCATGCGGGTTTCCAAGCATTTTCCCCTGAAAACCCGCATGGATATTGCGTATTACCTATTGATTACATAGGCTAACACGCTGCGGTTTTCAAACCCACGGTGCACAAAAAAGCCACCCGCAGGTGGCTTTTATTTAGTGCAACAACAGCGTTTTTACGTAGCTGCCGCCACGTCAGGGTCGAGCGGGCTCATCTTCTTGAGCGGCGCGTGGATGTGCTTTTGCACCTTGGTTTTGTGGCGCCCGACCTGACGGTCGAGTTTGTCGGCGACCGCGTCGATGGCCGCATACATGCTGCCGTCGGCCGCCTCGCAATGAATGTCCTTGCCGCGAACATGTAGCGTCATCTCCACCCTCTGTCGTAACTTTTCGACCACCAGCACCACGGTCACATCAATCACATGATCAAAGTGGCGCTTGATGCGGGAAAGTTTTGCAAGTACGTACTCGCGAATAGCCGGGGTAATTTCCAGGTGGTGTCCGCGGATCGTCAAGTTCATAGATCTTCTCCTAACAGCTAACAGGATTGACGTAGACAGCAGGCCTGCAAATGGCTTTGCGCAAGCCTACCCGTAGGAGCCCGGCACCTAGGGAGGTACGGTGGTCGAGCCCTTTGCGAAAGCGTCCATCCATCTGGCTGGCGCGCTCGCGCCAGCCCAGCCAGTTCGGCTAGTGATCGGCGCTATGCAAAAGGTTCTTGACGAATTT
>JBJOQV010000397.1:0-2539 GCA_046049785.1 Pseudomonadota bacterium | reverse complement strand
ATGGGTTCTGCATGGGCGCGCGTACACACCTGGGACGGTGCCAAGTTCACGTGGGCTTCTGACTGGCTGCAGGCGGATGACCAGATCATCAAGCCGCTGGTCAAAGGGTCGGCAGAGAAGTATGCGGGCGAGAAAAAGCTCACACGCCGCGCACCGGAGGACTGCCAGTCGTAAAGAAAAAGGCGCTCCCGCATTGCGCGAGGGCGCTTGGCTGCGCTGCATCTGCGCGGCCTCTTCTCAAAACCCGGGAACATGCCCGGGTTTTGAAAAGAAATTCAAAGGCACATCATGCAGACTGCTGCAACTACAACGAGCGCCAATATGCTGCTCAATGTCAACGGCATTGAGGTGATCTACAACCATGTGATTCTGGTGCTCAAGGGCGTATCCCTGCAGGTGCCAGAGGGCGGCATTGTCGCGCTGCTCGGCGGCAACGGCGCGGGCAAAACCACCACACTGCGCGCCGTGTCCAATCTGCTCGCCGGTGAGCGCGGCGAGGTGACCAAGGGCACGATTGAGCTGCGCGGCGAGAAGATTCAAAATCTCACCACGCACGATCTGGTTGAACGCGGCGTGGTGCAGGTGATGGAAGGGCGGCGCTGCTTTGCGCATCTGACAATTGAAGAAAATCTCATGACTGGCGCGTACACGCGCAAGCTTTCGCGCGGCGATGTGCAGTCCGAGCTGGAGAAGGTCTACACCTACTTTCCGCGCCTGAAAACGCGCCGCACGTCCCAGGCGGCGTACACCTCCGGCGGCGAGCAGCAGATGTGCGCGATTGGCCGCGCGCTGATGGCCAAGCCCAAGATGGTGCTCTTGGATGAACCTTCAATGGGCTTGGCGCCGCAGATCGTGGAAGAGGTGTTTGGCATCGTCAAAGACCTGAATGCGAAGGAGAAGGTGACCTTCCTGCTGGCGGAGCAAAACACTAATATCGCGCTGCGCTTTGCGGACTATGGCTACATTTTGGAGTCCGGCCGCGTGGTGATGGATGGGCAGGCCAAGGCATTGCGCGAGAACGAGGACGTGAAGGAGTTTTACCTAGGCGTTTCCAAAGAAGGGCGCAAGAGTTTTAAAGACGCCAAGTTTTACAAGCGCCGCAAGCGCTGGCTGAGTTGATGGGAAGCGTCATCCCGAGCATAGCGAGGGATCTCGTGAGATGCTGAGATTCCTCGCTACGCTCGGAATGACACAGTTTTTTATGCAATGCACGCAATATCCATGCGCCTTTTGAGCCATTTTTGCTTGAAAACCCGCATGGACATTGCGTAGCTACATTCTAAATGTGCCATGAGTGATCTATTTTCCGAGCTGGAAGCGCTCAAAGGCGGTGGCGGCCCCGATGCTGTGCTGCTGCGGCAAGTGCGTGCGCTGCCCAGCGTGCGCGAGACTGCCAAGAACTGCTTTACGGTTGACCGCAGCGAACTGCGCTTTGTGCAAAAAGACGGCAAGTGGATCGCACAAATCATTGGCACGGGCAGAACCCAAACGTTGCCGCTGCAAAACGCGCTGGACCACCGCAAGCTGATCGACAAACTCAAACTGCTCGCCGCCGGGCGGGACGACGAGTAGCGAGTACATCTCTCACGCGCGGCCATGCACTCGTGCGCACCAAGCGACTAAAAAATTTCGGAAAGAACTGCCGCAATGACCAATCCCGATATCTTCGATCCGCGCGAAACGCAAAGCGCAGACGCGCGTGAAGCGGCGCTGATGCGCAGTCTGCCGAGCCTGCTCGCCAAGGCAAAGACTGCGCCCGGCTGGGCGCGCATTCTTGCTGCTGTGGATGCTGCAGCGGTGACCTCGCGCGCCGCGTTGGCGCAGCTGCCGGTGACGCGCAAGAACGATCTGAAGCCGCTGCAAACCGGCGCGCCGCCCTTTGGCGCGCTCACAACCACAGCAACCGCAAAACTTGGCCGCCTGTTTATGTCGCCGGGGCCGATTTTTGATCCGGAAGGCACGGGTGAGGATTTTTGGCGCACCGCGCCGGCGCTGTATGCCGCCGGCATTCGCAGCGGCGACGTGCTGCAGAACTGCTTCTCGTATCACTTCACGCCGGCCGCGTTCATGATCGAAGGCGGCGCGCGCAAGCTGGGCTGCCCGGTGATTCCCGCCGGCATCGGTGCCACCGAGCAGCAGATCGAAGCAATCCAGCAGCTTAAGCCGGCCGCGTACATCGGCACGCCGAGTTTTCTGCGCATCCTGATCGAAAAAGCGCAGGAGGCGCAGGCCGACATCAGCCATTTGCGCAACGCGCTGGTGGCCGCGGAGGCACTACCGCCATCGCTGCGCACCTGGTTCAAGGAGCATGGCATGACAAATGTGTTGCAGTGGTACGGCACGGCTGATCTGGGTTGCGTGGCGTATGAAACGCAAAGTGATGGCGTGGTGCATCCTGGCATGGTGCTGTCGGAAGACTTGATTCTTGAAATTGTGCGGCCCGGCACTGGCGATGTATGCGCGCCGGGCGAAGTGGGCGAAATCGTGATCACCAGTTTCAACCCGGACTATCCGCTGATCCGCTTTGGCACCGGCGATT
>JBJOQV010000396.1:0-5096 GCA_046049785.1 Pseudomonadota bacterium | reverse complement strand
TAGGTCATGACCGGCGCCTGCATAATGGCCAGGGCGTCGCCCACGGGGAGAATGGGCGTGCCGTCAATGATCACAAAATCGTATTGCCGCGAAACCTTTGCAAGCAGATCAGGCATGGCGGTCGACGATAACAAATCGCATGGATTGACCTGCGGGCGGCCCGGCAGCAGGATGTCCAACATAGGCAAGACCTGGTAGCTGACGACTTCGTCAAATGCAGCTTTTTGCGACAGCACGTCGGCGAGTCCGCGGCTTGAGCGAATGCCGAAATACTTGTGCAGGCTAGGTCGCCGCATGTCGGCCTCGATCAGCAGCACCTTTTTTCCTACACTAGCTAATAACGCTGAGATGTTTGCAGAAACGAAAGTCTTGCCCGCGCCCGACGTGGGTGAGGTAATCAGTACGGTCTTGCTGCGCTGCCCTCCCGGTAGAGCCGGCGCAAGCGCCAAGCTTGTGCGAAAGCTGCGCAAACTTTCGATCGCAGGTTCATCTGGCGCGCGAAGCGACAGCGGTTTTTCCGCTCGCCTGCCGCCAAGCGGCAAAAGGCGAGCGAGCAGACCGGTTTGACGCGTGCTTTGCGGGATGGAAACGACCGTGGGCAAGCCCGTTTGCTGTTCGAGCGTTTCCGCGTCGCGCACAGTCGGCCGGACAAGTGCGGCCACAAAAGCGGCAAGAAAACTCAAGATTAAGCCGATGCCCGCAGACACTGACATCACGACGGCCGGCCGCGGGCTCAGCGGCTGCGTTGAGGGTTTGGCAGAATCCACCACGGTTGCGCTCGTGGTCATCCCAGCCTTGGCGACCTTGAGCTCCTGTACCTTGTTCAGCAATGCGGTGTACAGGGCAGAGTTGGTGTCAACATCGCGCTGAAGCCTGACGATATCCCGCTGGTTAGCGGGCAATCTATTAACGCTGCCGTTGAGCTTCGCAATTTCGCGTATCACAGCGCTCAACTGACTATCGACTGCTTGCAGCTCGGGATGGCTGGGTTCAAAGCGTTGCGAAAGCTGGCGTTGTTTAAGTTCAAGATCCAGGCGGTTATTCTCCAGTTGAAGAGAACGCTGAAACCCTGCAATGGTTTCCTGCTCTACGTTCAATGTGCTGGAAGCCGTGCGGAACTTGCTCAGCGATTCTTGGGCTGCTTCCATGTTCCTTTTGACACGGGGCATTTGCTCTTCTAAGAACTTCAGCGAGAGGTCCGCCTCGATCGTGCGTTTTTCGACCGTGCGCGCGAGATAGCTGCCGATCATTTCGTTCACAAGCCGGGCGGCGCCATCCTTGTCTGTATCTTCAATCGAGACCCTGACCACGCCGGACTGTTTTGATACTTCGGTAATTTTTAGCCGGCGCATCAGGTTTTCATAGACCTCCAGAGGCGCATGGCGCGTCACCGCGAACTGCGTGCCAGGCGCAGCCTCCATGCTTTTCACCAATATTTGCGATGGCGAGCCGCCCAACTGAAACCGTACCAATTCGCCTACTGCGCCTTGCGCAACCAGCTGCTCGAATTCATCAAGTAGCGACCAGCGGCGCTCATTGGCAATCAAAGTAAATTGCGTGCCCAGCGCATGCGGCGGGATGGAAAACTCTTCCAGCGCGAGTTTCTCGCCGCCCCAGGCATAGGCGCTAAGCGCAAGCGGCGCCGGTGCGACGCCTTGCAGGTTTTTTTCGTGTCTGCGAGCCCATGCTTGGCCAACCACGGGAAAGCGGTTTTTGACCTGAATATCGATATCGGCTTTTACCGTGTCGATGGCCTTGAACACCAAATCTCGCGAGCGCAGGATTTCAATTTCGCCCTGCAGCGTGTTGGATGGTGCCTCGATCGCGCCGGCAATTTGCGGCACCGCGGCGGCAAGCGATCCGCTGCGCTGCTCGGCCTGCAAGAGCGCATCGACTTTATATACCGGGGACGCGACCAACAGATAGACAACGCCCGCGGCCAGCGCCAGAGCAAAGCTGCCCAGCACTAGGCCTAAGCGCTGCAGCAGCGTATTGGCCAGAGCGCGAAAGGCAGAGCCTTCATCGGCCGTGGATTCATGCCACCGAAGCTGTGCTGCAGGGATAGTTTGAAGTTCGGCATTCATCGTGGCAGCGCGCGAGAGGTGTCGTTGAGTGTCTGTCGCAAGATGTCCACCGTGGGAAGTATGTTGTTGACCACGCGCGCCCAGCGCACCACGGACACGGCGTCAATAAACACAACATCACGCGAGCGCAGATCAAACTTATCGGCCAGAATCATGGCATCGGGCGAGGCTGCATTCAGGTGATAGATTTCTGCTTTGGGAGACTGGTCTGACGCGCGAATCACATAGATCTGGCCAGAATTGGCGGTGAGTGGATTTACTCCGCCGGAATCGGAAAGCGCTTCGGCCAGCGTGAAGCGGCCGCGGTTGGGAATGGGTAGCGAATTTGGCCTGTTGACCTCGCCCAGCACAAAAATTTTGTTGAAGCGACGGTCCGGCACGTTCACCACGTCGTCGTGCTGCAGACGGATGTTTTGCTGCAAATCGCCTTGGTAATACAGCCGGTTCAGATCAATGCGCAGCGTCTGGCTGCCACGCGCGATGGTGACATTGGCCAGATCCGCCTCGGGTGACAGGCCACCGGCCTGCGCAATCGCATCTGTAATGCGCGGCGGTATATCGGTGATCGGCAGTGTACCGGGGTTGCGCACTTCGCCGGAGAAAAACGCGCGCTGGCTGCGGTATTGCAGCACCGAAACATCTACTTGCGGATTTTTCAGATAGGGCCCCAAGCCGGTCGCAAGCTGGTCGCGGATTTCTTCCACCGTGCGGCCGGCAGCCTGCACCTTGCCGACAAAAGGGAAGAAAAACGTGCCATCGCTATTCACTACCCGTCCGGACAACTCGTTGGCGGTGCCGCTGGGATTGGTCAGTTCAGGATGATTCCAAATGGTGATGCGCAAGATATCCTGCGCGCCAATACGGTAGCGGTATCTTTCCGCAGCATCTCTCGCGGTGGCCAGGCTCTTGAGCCGCGCGCTCTCTGCCGCCTGGGTTTCTGCCATCAATGAGGTGATGGTCTTGGGCGTAATCGCGTAGATGTCTGCGCGTTCTTTCAAATCCGCGCTAGGTGCGCCGGCAATATTGGATGACTCTGGCGCGCGCGCATTCATCTGCATACCTGGTGCTGCGCACCCTGTGGCGATGCAGATCGGCAAGACCGTCAATAGGCGCTTACACAACGAGGTCCATCTCAATTTAAGTTTTCCTTCGCGATCAGTTAACTACCGCACGCGTGTTCAGGGCGCAGTTTGCGCTGCGAATTTTGCGGCGCAACAGATTGACATTTGTAGAGCCAGAAAATTTCATTCTGATGCGCTTGCAGCCTTGTTCTGGCGGATATGTTGCAACGTAGCAAATTACGCGCCATGCGCTACATCTCCATGACAAGGCGGTCGTCATGCACCGTTTTGATACCGCATGTGCGGTACAAATTTCACATCACGATGCGCGTGCAAATTCGGCGCACTAAAAGTGCGCGCATTCGTTTGATTTCACGCTTGGTTTAAACGTCCGCGAAACGCTTTGGCGTGGCAGTCAGTGCTGGCGCAAACAACCGTGCAAGGGCGCTAACTCCGCAAGGATTTGCGTGCGTAAAAATTCTTGGCGCATGCACCAGCGGTTATTTGATTGCATATTCTTCAGACGTGTACGCAATATTCATGCGGGTTTTCGGACAAAAATGGCTCAAAAAGCTCATGTATATTGCGTAAAGCGTATTTGAATTACGCCCAGGTGGCAGTCTGCGTTGTAGGGCTTTGCCTACGCTTGGCTACTATCGTCACCATGCATGCGTTTTACAGCGACCATTTTGTTTTACCTCTGCCATCTGGGCATCGCTTTCCCATGCCGAAGTATCGGCTGCTGCGCCAGCGCGTGATGGCACAGTTACCCAGCGTCACCCTGCAGGAGCCGCATGCCGCCACCGATGGCGAGCTGGCGCTTGCGCATACGCCGGACTACATCGCGCGTGTGGCGGGCGGCACGTTAACTGCCGCAGAAGTTCGCGCCATTGGCTTTCCGTGGAGTACGGCGATGGTGGAGCGTTCGCGCCGCTCCAGCGGGGCAACGATCGGCGCGGCGCGGACAGCCTTGCGCGAGGGTGTTGCAGCCAACTTGGCCGGCGGCACGCATCACGCCTATACCAACCGCGGCAGCGGGTACTGCGTGTTCAATGATGCAGCGGTCGCAGCGCGGTTGATGCAGGCGGAGCAGGGCAGGGGATCGGCTGCGCACTTGCCGGTAGCCATCATCGATCTGGACGTGCACCAGGGCGATGGTACCGCCAGCATTCTGGCCGGTGATGATTCTGTTTTTACGCTGTCGCTGCACGGTGAGAAGAATTTCCCCGCCCACAAACAACTCAGCGATCTGGATGTGCCGCTGCCCGATGGCTGCACCGATGCGGCGTATCTGGATGCGCTGGACTGGGCGCTGGCGGAACTGGATATGCGCTTTAAGCCGCGCCTGGCAATTTATCTTGCCGGCGCTGATCCGCATGAGGCCGACCGGCTGGGCCGGCTCAAGCTCACAGTAGAAGGGCTGCAGGCGCGCGATGAACGGGTGTTCCAGTGGTGCTGCACGCGACGGATTGCCTGCGCGGTGGTCATGGCCGGCGGCTACAACCATGATGTCGCGACCACAGTACAAATTCACTTCAACACCATCGCTGCGGCGCAGGGCTGGCACGCGCGCTGGCAGGTTGCGGCAGCAGAGCCAGCGCGCGGTGCCGCGCTGGTGTAATGCTGGTGGGTTTCTCGTGATCAGCGGCAATCAACCCTCACCCTAGCCCTCTCCCTGCCAGGGAGAGGGGACAAGACTCCTTCTCCCTGGCAGGGAGAAGGTTGGGATGAGGGTGCAGCGCGCCGCATATTTGCAAAGCCACTAAACCGAAAAATGTCACTGATCCGCTTTGCACCAGCCTTATTCATTCTGATCTGGTCCTCCGGCTACGTGGTGGCCAAGGCGGCTGCGCCACACGCAGAGCCGCTCACGTTCTTGCTGGTGCGTTACGCGGGCGTGGTGCTGCTCATGACGATGCTCGCGTTTGCCGCACGCGCGGTCTGGCCGCCG
>JBJOQV010000395.1:0-3466 GCA_046049785.1 Pseudomonadota bacterium | reverse complement strand
CACCTTCCAGTGCCTTGGCGCAGACGCGGGCGATTTTTTTCAGCTCTTCCATCAAATGCGTTTGCGGGGGCAGGCGGCCGGCGGTGTCGGCACTCACCACGTCCACATTTTTTGCGCGGGCAGAGGCCACAGCGTCAAACACCACCGCGCCGGGGTCTGCGCCCTCCTGGCTGATGACGGTGACGCGGTTGCGCTGCCCCCAGATGGCAAGCTGCTCACGCGCCGCGGCGCGAAAGGTATCTGCTGCTGCGAGAATGACGCTATGCCCGGCCTCGCTCAAATGATGCGTGATCTTGCCGATGCTGGTGGTTTTGCCCGCGCCATTCACGCCGGCGATCATCACCACCCAAGGTGTTGAAGTTGTTGAAAATTCGGGCACTTGCACCGCGCGCTCAAGCGGCGCGAGCTGCGCGGCGATTACTTGGCGCAAGGCTGCGCGCACCTGCGCGGCATCTTCGATTTTCTCGGCCTTGACCTTGGCGCGCAGCTCGGTAAGGATCGCCTGCGTCGCGGGCATACCGCAATCGGCCATGAGCAGCGCGGTTTCCAGGTCTTCAAACAGCGCTTCATCGACTTTGACAACGCCAAACACCGCAGCAATGCTGCCACCGGTTTTGGACAAGCCGCGTGCAAGCCGCGCCATCCAGCCGGGTTTGTCTTGTGTTTCAGGCTGTGGTGCAGTTGCGGCGACCCCCTCTCCCGCATCGGTGGGAGAGGGTTGGGGTGAGGGCGATGCCTGTGCTTGCGATTTGCGTTTGAAAAAGCTGAACATAATGGCCATGCAAGAATGGCTGCATTGTAGAGTTGCGCCATGCCTGCACCCCGTCCCGCAAAACCGCCTTCCAAATCTGCTATTGGTCACGCCCCAGGCAAAGTCCGCATCATCGGCGGCCAATGGAAGCGCACGCCGCTGGCCGTGCCGCAGATGGAAGGCCTGCGCCCCACGCCCGACCGGGTGCGCGAAACCGTGTTCAACTGGCTGTTCACCCTGCGCGGCGCTCTGGAAGGCGCGCGCTGTTTAGATCTTTTCGCCGGCACCGGCGCGCTGGGGCTGGAGGCGGCCAGCCGCGGCGCAGCGCCGGTGGTGCTGGTGGAGCGTGATGCCAAGCTCGCTGCCGCACTCACCGCCGCATGTATCAAACTCAAAGCCGCGCAGGTGCAGGTGCGCCAGGGCGATGCGCTGATGGCCCTGCGCAGCCTGGCCGGGCCGTTTGACCTTGTGTTTCTCGACCCGCCTTACGGCAAGAATCTGCTCGCCCCGGCGCTGGCCGCGATTGCCCCGGTTACCTCTTTCCTGGCGCAGGATGCGCTGGTCTACGCAGAAGACGATGCGCCGCTCGCCTTTGCTGGCTGGGAAGTTGTGCGGCAAGATCGCGCCGGCGCGGTGCACTATGGTTTGCTGCGACGCGCAAATCCATGAATAATGGTGTGAAACGCTAGGGAGTAATACAAGAGTACGCAGTATCCATGCGGTTTTCCAGGCAAAAATGGCTGGAAAAGCTCATGGATATTGCGTAGACGATCCATAAAGGCGAGGGGAAAAGCCAATGTCAGTCACTGCCGTGTATCCAGGCACGTTTGATCCACTCACCCGCGGCCACGAAGACCTTGTGCGCCGCGCCGCCAACCTGTTTCCCAAGCTGATCGTGGGCGTGGCCGACAGCAAGGCAAAAGGACCGTTTTTTTCCACCCACGAGCGCATCGAGATCGCCAGGGAAATCCTGGGCCACTACCCGAACGTGGAGGTGAAGGGCTTTTCCGGCCTGCTCAAAGAGTTTGCCAAGGCCGAAGGTGCCAAGGTGATTGTGCGCGGCCTGCGCGCCGTGGGCGACTTTGAGTACGAGTTTCAGCTCGCCGGCATGAACCGCGCGCTCATGCCGGGTGTGGAAACCATATTCTTGACACCGAGCGAACAGTACCAATTTATCAGTGGCACCATGGTGCGCGAAATTGCCATGCTGGGCGGCGACGTGAGCAAGTTTGTGTTTCCAAACGTGGAAAAGTGGCTCAAGGACAAGGTGACGCAGATGGGGCGGACAGGTTAGGCGGGTTTTATGGCACTCATCATCACCGACACGTACCGCGGGAATTCGCAACGCCTGCGTTGCGCCGTGGTGCGCCGTGCGCGCTTGCAAGCGCGTGCGGTATTCGTCGGCAGGAGCGGCAAAAAGTGGCGCTGATCATCACCGACGAATGCATCAATTGCGACGTGTGCGAGCCGGAGTGCCCCAACGGTGCAATCTCCATGGGCGTGGAAATCTACGAGATCGATCCGCACAAGTGCACTGAATGCGTGGGCCACTACGATGAGCCGCAGTGTGTGGTGGTGTGCCCGGTGGAGTGCATTCCTTTCAATCCTGACTGGCGCGAGAGCCGGGAAGAGCTTTTGGCCAAGTATGCGCGGCTAACGGGCAAGATCGCAGCAGCGGCGCAAAGTGCAGTATCTGCGGCAAAAGCGTAGCGGGCCAGAAATTTGATTCTGTCATTCCCGCGCAGGCGGGAATCCAGGTGTAAGTGAGGCCGCGAGCAATCGAACCATCTCCTGGATTCCCGCCTGCGCGGGAATGAAGCCGTTCCCTGTCTCACGGCAGATCGTTTGTGTTTCGGTGCATGCTCGCGCGAATGCGCGCCGTATTCCTCCCTCGCCCGCATCAGCGGGAGAGGGGTGGGGTGAGGGCAACAACGGCTATTTGAGCGCCGCCGGCAAACTCAGAAAACCCCTGAACCGCGCGCGGCCGCCGCGCACTTGTGCGCTGTGATCGATTGAATAGCCTGGATAGCGCGCGAGAAAGCGCTCAAGCGCCACGCGCGCCTCGGCCCGCGCCACCTGCATGCCTGCGCACTGGTGCGGGCCGGAGCCAAACGCCAAGTGGCGATTGGGGCTGCGCAACAGGTCGAGCGTTTCGGGGTCTTCAAACTGCGCGGGGTCGCGGTTGGCTGCGCCGATGCAAAGCGTAATGCGCGTGCCGGCGTCAAAGCGCTGGCCGGCCAATTCAAATGCCTGCGCCGCAATGCGGTTGCCCAGTTGATTGCTGGACTCAAAGCGCAAAAACTCTTCCACGGCTGTGGCGGCGTACTGCGGGTTACGCGTGAGCAATTCGCGCTGCGCAGGCCACAGCGTGAGTGCATGCAGCGCGTTGCCAATCAGGTTGGTCGTGGTCTCGTGCCCGGCATTCAAGATGAAAATGCAGTTTTGCAGCAGTTCGATTTCGGAAAGCTGCTCGCCGCCTTCGCCCCGGATTAAGCGCGTGAGCACATCGCTGGCGGAGTCGCCGGGATGCGCGCGGCGGTCAGCCACCAGGCCGCGCAGATACGCGCAAAACTCCGTCACGCTGCGGTTACCTAGTTCCATTTGCGCGGGCGTGAGTGACGGCTCCAGCGCGCCAAGAATCGCCAGTGACCAGCCGCGCAGCGGCGCACGGTCTGCATGCGGCACGCCCAGCAGGTTGCCAATGATTTCCACCGG
>JBJOQV010000394.1:0-4118 GCA_046049785.1 Pseudomonadota bacterium | reverse complement strand
ACGTAGGCGAGCGCACCAACGTCACCGGTTCCAAGGCGTTTGCGCGCATGATTCTCAATGAGCAGTATGAAGAAGCGCTTGCCGTAGCCCGTCAACAGGTAGAAAACGGCGCGCAGATCATCGACGTGAATATGGACGAGGCAATGCTCGATTCCAAAGCGGCGATGCAGCGCTTTTTGAATCTGATTGCCAGCGAGCCAGACATTTCACGTGTGCCGATCATGATCGACAGCTCCAAGTGGAGCGTGATCGAGGCTGGCTTAAAGTGTGTGCAAGGCAAAGCGGTGGTCAATTCCATCAGCATGAAAGAAGGTGAGGCGGAATTCATCCGCCAAGCCAAGCTGTGCAAGCGCTACGGTGCGGCGGTGATCGTGATGGCTTTTGATGAGCAGGGCCAAGCCGATACCTTTGCACGCAAAACCGAAATTTGTGCACGCGCCTACAAAATTCTGGTGGAGCAGGTGGGGTTTGATCCGCAAGACATTGTTTTTGATCCCAACATTTTTGCGATTGCTACCGGGATTGAAGAACATAACAACTATGCGGTGGACTTTATCAATGCCACACGCTGGATCAAGGAAAACCTGCCGGGTGCAAAGATCAGTGGCGGCGTGAGTAATGTGAGCTTCAGCTTCCGCGGCAACGATCCGGTGCGCGAGGCGATTCACACCGTATTCTTGTATCACGCGATCAAAGCCGGCATGAGCATGGGCATTGTGAACGCCGGGCAATTGGGTGTGTACGAGCAGCTTGATCCTGAGCTGAAAGAATGCGTGGAAGACGTGGTGCTCAACCGCCGGCCGGATGCAGGCGAGCGCCTAGTGGAAATCGCCGGCCGCTTCAAGGGCGACGGCGCAAAGAAAGAAGAAAACGTGCAGTGGCGCAGCGAGCCGGTGGAAAAGCGGCTGGCGCACGCGCTGATTCACGGCATCACCAACTTTATTGTGGAAGATACTGAAGAAGCGCGCGCCGCAATTGCCGCGCGCGGTGGCCGGCCCATTGAGGTGATCGAGGGGCCGCTCATGGACGGTATGAATATCGTGGGCGATTTGTTTGGCCAGGGCAAGATGTTTTTGCCGCAGGTGGTCAAGAGCGCGCGCGTGATGAAGCAGGCCGTGGCGCATCTGGTGCCGTATATCGAAGAAGAAAAGAAACTGCTGGCCGCAGCCGGTGGAGAAGTAAAGCCCAAGGGCAAGATTGTGATTGCCACCGTCAAGGGCGATGTGCATGACATCGGCAAGAACATTGTCACCGTGGTGCTTCAGTGCAATAACTTTGAAGTGGTGAACATGGGGGTGATGGTGCCGTGCGACCAGATTCTGGCCAAGGCCAAGGTCGAGGGTGCGGACATCATCGGCCTGTCCGGCCTGATTACGCCTAGCCTCGAAGAGATGCAATACGTCGCCGCAGAGATGCAGCGCGACGATTACTTCCGCATGAAGAAGATCCCGCTGTTGATCGGCGGCGCAACTACATCACGCGTGCACACGGCGGTGAAAATTGCGCCGCATTATGAAGGCCCGGTGATTTACGTGAGCGATGCATCGCGCAGCGTGGGCGTAGCCACCAATCTGGTCAGTGATGCGGCGCAAAAATATCTAGACGATATCAAGACTGAGTACGAAAAGGTGCGTGAGAATCACGCAGGCAAAAAAGCCGCGCCGCTGTTGAGTTTGGCCGAAGCGCGCGCTAATAAACCAAAGATCAAATGGGTGATGAACGCAGACGATCATCCGGCCGAAGCGCCTCATCCGCTGGTGCACTACCACCCGCCCAAGCCAAAATTCATCGGCCGGCGCACGTTCAAAAACTACGATCTCGCAGAACTGGCTAAATACATCGACTGGCAGCCGTTTTTTCAAACCTGGGATTTGCACGGCCCGTTTCCGGCCATTCTGCAAGATGAGGTGGTGGGTGAAACCGCGCGCCGTGTGTTTTCAGACGGCAAAGCCTTGCTGGAAAAGATCATTGCCGGCCGCTGGCTCACGGCCAACGCGGTAGTGGCGTTTTATCCGGCGAGCAGCATCAACGATGATGATATCGAGGTTTACACCGACGAGTCGCGCAAAGAGGTGCTGTTCACCTATCGCAACCTGCGGCAGCAAACCGCCAAGCGCGATGGCGTGGACAACAAATGCCTGGCCGACTTTATCGCGCCTAAGAGCCTTGACGGGCAGCCTTCCGGCATTGCCGACTACATTGGTTTGTTTGCAGTGACCGCCGGCATTGGCGTGGAAAAGAAAGAAAAGCAGTTCGAAGCGCTGCATGACGATTATTCCGCCATTATGCTCAAGGCGCTTGCAGACCGGTTTGCTGAAGCCTTTGCCGAGTGCATGCACGAGCGCGTGCGCAAGGATTTGTGGGGCTACGCGGCCCATGAATCGCTTTCAGGGGAAGAGTTGATCGCGGAGAAGTATCAGGGCATCCGCCCCGCGCCAGGGTACCCGGCCTGCCCCGAGCACACGATTAAACGCACCATGTTTGAAGTTCTCAAGGCCGATGAAATCGGTATGGCCGTGACTGAATCGCTCGCCATGACGCCTGCAGCCAGCGTGAGCGGCTTTTACTTCAGCCACCCGCAAAGCAGCTACTTCAATGTAGGCAAGATTGGGCAAGATCAATTGGCCGACTACGCCAAGCGCAGTAGCCGGGATGAGGCAGAGCTCAAGCGCGCGCTGGCGCCCAGCCTAAGTTAACTCGCCAGCGCTAATTCCCTGCTTCGGCTTGCGCGGTTACGTCCGCTGTCTTTGGCTTGGTACAGCGCGGCATCGGCGCGCGCAATCAGTTGCAAAGCAGAATCTTCGTCTTCCAGCTTGGCAATGCCGGCTGAGAACGTTTGGCCGCGCGGCATTGCGGTGCGTAGCCGCGCTAGAAAATGCTCAATATCATCCGCGCGGCAATTGGGCATCAAGATCGCAAACTCTTCACCGCCCACGCGCGCCAGCATGTCCGATTCGCGCAGCAGCGGCCGCCACGCGCTTGCCAAATCTTTGAGCAGCGCATCGCCTGCCGGGTGGCCGTGCGCGTCGTTGAAGCGCTTGAAATAGTCAAGATCAATCGCCACCAATACGAGCGGAAGTTTGTCGCGTTTGGCGCGTTCAATTTCCGCGCCCAGCTGGTTCCTGAACGCACGGCGGTTGGGCAGCGATGTGAGTGAGTCGGTGGTGGACTGGCGCTGCAGACGCTGCAGCTCCACAGATGTGGTACGCCATACGCGATTGGACAGCCAGCCCAGCAGCGCAACCAGCGCAATTGCGCCTAGTACAGATGCAACCAGTTGCATGCGCAGTTCATTCATGCGCTGAAGTATTTGCGTATGGCTCAGCTGTGCGAGGCGTGAGTAATTCAGCGTAATAGTTTGCGTGAGTGCGCTGATCGACTCACTCAGGCGCCAACCTTGATCCGCCAGCAGTTCACGCGCACGGATTACACCATTTGCGTCATCTGATTCGATCATCTTAATTGCACGCTTATGCACATCCAGAAAGGTTGCCTGTTCGCGCTTGAGAATTTGGATCAGCTCAAGCGTCCACTCGTCGTCATGCGCGGTGGCAATCAGACCATTGAGCGCCGCCTGAAAATCAGACTGAGCGGCAGAAAACCGCGCCGCTGCATCCCCCAAGCGGCGCGCGGATGGCCGTTCGCCAACGATGGCATAAATCACCGCGGATTCGGACAGCCCCGCCGCATCTGCTCGCGCACTCACAAGCAATGCCTGCTCCGCAAGCCGAATCATGTGCTGCGAGCGCTGCTGGCTGTTGCGTAGCTGATCAAAATCGCGCCAACTCAACATCAAGCATGCTGCTGACATGATTGCGATCAGCGCCAACAACGCAAGATCGCTGAAATGCAGCAGCCGAAGCCGCCGTAGTACAGCGCGGTCAGACGAACCACTTGCAAAATCGACAATGTTGGACACGGATGTAAAAAACCAGTAGAACTAGCCGCTATTGTCGCTTGTCTGCGCCGTACAAACGCAAGATTTTGTGAATTGTTTTCTAAGCGTCAACAACAGACTTCGTCTTAGACGCCCCAGGTAACGTCAACTTGCTTTTTTGCTGCGATGCGAAGCATGTCCAGCAGCGGAAAGGCGCGCTGCGCAAACCCAACGCCGCGTG
>JBJOQV010000393.1:0-7420 GCA_046049785.1 Pseudomonadota bacterium | reverse complement strand
GTAGAGCACTTTGTAAGCCCTGCTTGCAAGTCACCGACTACGCTATCAAGCGACACTGAAGACCTGGGCTTGGGCGGTCAGTGCGTTGTTTCGTCCAACCACCTTTCAGCATGGGAGCTTTTCCAATGACAAAGCCTGTACTCTGCGCCGTGGCTGCCGCCACTGCCTTATTCACCTTCAACGCGTTTGCGCAATCGCCTGCGGCTGCGCCGGTTGACCCCAACACCTTTCTCAACCAGTTTGAATCCACCTTTGGCAAGTTTGAAGGCTTTCGCCGCTCAGGCGCCAAAGGCGTGTGCGCCACTGGCGAATTTGTGGGCACGGCGGATGCGCGTGCGCTCTCCACCGCATCGGCCTTTAGCGGCAAGCCGGTGCCGGTGATCGTGCGCTTCTCGGTGGGCGGCGCCAACCCCAAGGCGCCCGACAATGCCAAATCGCAGCGCAACCTGGCGCTGCAGTTCAACCTGCCAAACGGCGAGACATGGCAGATGGGCAATATCTCCGCGCCGGTGTTTGGCGCTTCGTCGCCTGAGCAGTTCTTGGGCCGCCTGGCTTCGCTTCAGCCCGACCCGGCCACCAAAGCGGCAGACCCGGCCAAGGTCAAAGCCTTTGCGGATGCCAACCCCGAGGTGCTGCTGCAAGGCAAATACTTTGCATCGCAGCCGGCACCGGCCAGCTTTGGCAGCGTCAATTACTGGGGCGTGCATGCGTTTGGCTTTGTCAACGCCGGCGGCACCAAACAGTTTGGCAAGTGGGTGTTTGAACCGGTTGGCGGCGTGCAGGGCTTAACGGACGACGAAGCCAAGGCCAAAGGCCCCACCTTTTTGTTTGACGATCTGCGCCAACGCGTCAAAGACGGCAAAGTCGCCTTTAACTTCAACCTTGAGCTGGCGCAGCCCGGCGACAAGATCGACAGCGCCACCACGCCGCTGCCCGAGGGCCGCAAAAAGGTCAACCTAGGCTTGCTGAAAATCACCTCGGTGGCTGAAGACGGCGGCGGCCCATGCCTGACCATCACCTACAACCCCATGGTGTTGCCCAAGGGTGTAGAACCCTCTGCCGATCCGATGATTGCCGCGCGCGCAGCGCCGTATGCGGTGGGGCTTGGGCGGCGGTTGGGGGAAGGGGCTAAGCAGTAGCAGCAGAGTCGCGGCCCTGCTTTGCGCGTAACCCCGCGCGAGGTCTGGCCGATCCCAAAGCCGGGCTGTTCTCCTGCGCGATTTGCGTGCCGCCGACGCCGCCACTAAAGCGGCTCTACGCAGTATCCATGCGCTTTTCAAGGCAAAAATGGCCTGAAATGCTTATGGATACTGCGCACTCATACAAGAACCGTGTACTTAGTTCTCCGTTCGGCCTGAGCCTGTCGAAGGCCATTTGCGACTGATCGAACTGCGCGTTACTTTGCAAAGGTGTTGGCACAGGCCTGACCACAGAGGAGCCACGCATCACACCTGCACAAGCGCTGCGCATGGGCGCATTGATCAACCTGCTCAACCCAAAGTCCACCCTGTTCTTTGGCAGCGTATTTTCTACCGCGCTGCCTGCGCAGCCATCCACCGCGGTGTTAAGCGCCGTAATGCTGCTGGCATTTGCAACGCACTGGTTGGCATCTCGCACTCGCCTTCGCCTCTTCCACTCGCGCCGTGCAAGCCGGCTACGCGCGGCAACGCGCTCTGCTTAATCGCTTTGCGTCGCTGGTGATTGGTGGTTTTGGGTGCGGTTGCTCGCGAGTACGGTGGAGGAGTTGCGGGCAAGGTGAGGTCGCGAGGCGTTAAGCGTGTACGAAATTTGAAGGCTGGTGAAGCCAAAGGATTTAGTTTGCGTTATGCCAGCACCCAAATACTAGCGCTAGTACTTCACATCAGAAGTACCAACTACTTAGGAATTTATTTGCGCTAACAAAACTCGCAGAATACGATGGAAGCCCGATCTCAGGGAGAAATACTAATGCCTCAACTCTATCCTTACCGATTGTTCATCAGTCATGCATGGAGCTACAACGCCGAATACTACAAGCTCGTAGAGATGTTCAACAATTATCCGAATTTCGATTTTCGAAATTACTCTGTGCCACAGCATGACTCGTTTGATACCAGTGAGAAGCTGACAAAGAAACTCCTTGATCAAATGAATCCGTCGCAAGTCATAATTGTTTTGGCGGGCATGTACGCCGCTCATAGCGACTGGATTCAGTTTGAAATCAACGAAGCTGTGCGCCTGGAAAAACCCATAATTGGTGTACGCCCCTGGGGTCAGGAACGTGTTCCACAATCTATTCAAGATTCAGCACACGTCATACACGGATGGAATGTAGGCCCTATCGTTCAGTCGATTCGTGATCTCGCGTGATAAAACTCAAGATGGATAAATTTGCTCGGATGGAAAAGCTTTCAGCGATTTTGCAATCAGGGCCTTTCTAATCATGCAGAACAAGGATTTCCCGGCTCTTTACAAGTCGGCTAGCGACCTGTCTTCAGACTCACAGGTACATTTCTTTCGTGCTCTGAAACTGCATTTGATGCTGCTAGTAGTCGCGGCCGCGCTTTCGATTGTTAGCGTGCCTCAAGTCTCAATCGCGATCCTTCAGTTAATCGTTTTGTTGGGAGCGTTGTTCTGCTCGATCTACTTATTCAACACGCGCCCTGATCGTTACTGGTATGCAGGCAGGGCCGTTGCTGAGTCAATCAAAACAATCACTTGGCGTTATGTGTGCCGAGCGGAACCCTTTCAAGGTGACGACAGCATCGTGGACAGCGATTTCCTGCAGAGGCTAAAAACTATTGTTGATCAGAATAAGGATATCGCTGGAAAGCTTACGAACCATTTGACCGCACCGCAGATAACAAGCGCTATGACTCGGCTGAGAGCTTGTACGCTAGATGAAAGAAAAGCGACTTACTCCGCGGATCGCATCACAGATCAACTTGAATGGTATGTAAAAAAGGCGTCTTTCAATAAGAGCACTTCGAAGAAGTTCTTTTGGATACTAATTGCAATCAATGGTGTCGCAATCGTTTTTGCCGCTCTAAGAATTGCTCTATTTGATTTGCCTTTTTGGCCAACAGATGTGTTTATTGCTGCAGCCGCTAGCCTATTGAGCTGGATGCAGGCCAAAAGATTTGCTGAGTTGTCTGTTTCTTATGCGCTTACAGCTCATGAAATTAGTCTGATTCGCGAGCAGAGCCAGCGACCCAGAACTGAAAACGAGTTTTCACAATTTGTTGGTGATGCTGAGAACGCGTTTTCTAGAGAACATACGCAGTGGGCTGCCAGACGCGACGTTTAGCTTTCGGATTGGTTAGTGATGCCAAAGCGCTCTATGCAGCTTCCCGATACTGCGCACCCCACATCCGCGGCTTGCGCTTAGCCACGGCCTGCGCAATCGTTGCAATGTGCTCCGGAGTAGTGCCGCAGCAGCCGCCGACGATGTTTTCACTAAGCCATCGCGCGCAAAGCCGCCGAGCAAGTGGCTGGTGTCTGCCGGGGTTTCGTCAAAGCCGGTGTCGCTCACGGGGTTGGGCAGGCGCGCGCCTAGCCTTCAAACCTGCCACGGATTGATCACCTTCGCCCCCGCTGCCTCAAACGCACTCGTATCCCGCGTGGCCACAGCCAACCCGTTGGCTGCAGCGATAGCGGCGATGTAACCGTCTGCACTCGCTATGGCCAGCCCTGCCGCACGTGCCTTGGCGAGCAGTTGTGCATACGCTTGCGTGCAGCCCAGATCAAAGGGCAGCACGCGGCCGGCAAACAGGGGTAGCACTTGCGTTTCCAGACTTTCTTGCAGGCCGGTACGGCGCTTACCGGCGGGTAGCAGCGCTACGCCGGCGCGCAGCTCAGCCACAGTGATGGCGGAGAGGTACAGCGTTTCAAGCGCCTGCGCGTCTATCCACGCGACCACGCGCGGGTCGGGCGCGGGGCGCAGCGGTTCTGACACTACGTTGGTGTCTAGCAAGATCATTTAATAGCGTTATTCAAAGTTGATCGGTCGGGCGGGGGCTTTGCTGCGCACTTGATCAAAGACGGCAAACTCTTCGTCGGTGAGTTTGGCGCGCTTGCCCAGGCCGGCCAGCAGCGAGCCGAGCTTGACGCGCCCTTCTGGGCTAACAGCGGATTCCAAGATGTCGCGCACCTCGGCCTCCATGCTGTGGCCGTGCTGGGCGGCGCGCACGCGCAGGGCGCGGTGCACTTCTTCAGGAAGGTTGCGTACTGTGAGAATGGCCATCTTCAACTCCTTTCGGTGCATTCAATGCATGCATTTTATAGGTTTGACTGCATTTGCGCTAGTCCTAGGAGTTAGCCTGCACTTGTTTAAGCTGCGCGAGGTGATGGCGCAATATTTACGCGCTTTTTCAGGCGAAAGTGCTTGGAAAACCCCATAGATATTGCGCACAGTGCTTTTTAATTCGCTGTTTTGTGGGTCTGCAGCTTATGTGAGAAAACTGGGTCCCGGCCTGCGCCGGGACGACAAATCTCTTTTTTTGTAGCGCATCGCTTGTGCAAGGGTTTGCCAGATTTGCCGAAGAGGCGAGCGCTTGGAACCGAGTTAAGCCGCCTCTCGATACTGCGCCCCCCACACCCGCGGCTTACGCTTAGCCACGGCCTGCGCAATCGCGGCGATGTGTTCCGGCGTGGTGCCGCAGCAGCCGCCCACCAGATTGACCAGGCCGTCTTTGGCAAAGCCGTCGAGCAGGTGGCTGGTGTCTGCCGGCGTTTCGTCAAAGCCGGTGTCGCTCATGGGGTTGGGCAGGCCGGCGTTGGGGTAGCAGCTCACGGCAACGTCGCACACTTTGGCCAGCTCGGCGATGTAGGGGCGCATGAGGGCGGCGCCTAGCGCGCAGTTCAGGCCGAAGGTGATGGGTTTGATGTGGCGCAGGCTGTTCCAAAACGCTTCTACGGTTTGGCCGGAGAGAATGCGGCCAGACGCATCCGTCACGGTGCCGCTCACCATCACGGGCAGTTTGATGCCGTGCTCTTCAAAATACTCGTCAATCGCAAATAGCGCGGCCTTGGCGTTGAGCGTATCAAAAATAGTTTCTACCAGCAGTATGTCTGCGCCGCCATCCACCAGGGCGCGAATCTGCTCGCTGTATGCGGCGTGCAGTTCGTCAAAGGTAACGTTGCGTGCAGCAGGGTCATTCACGTCCGGGCTGATGGATGCGGTCTTGGGCTGCGGGCCGAGTGCGCCGGCGACAAAGCGCGGTTTATCTGGCGTAGAAAATTTGTCGCACGCGGCGCGGGCGAGTTTGGCACTGGCCAGGTTCAGGTCATACGCGATGGTGGGGTGCAGCTTGGGCAGGCCGTAGTCGTCCTGCGCAACGGTGGTGGCGCCAAAGGTGTTGGTCTCGATGATGTCTGCGCCGGCGGCGAGGTATTGCTCGTGAATCTCGCTAATCACTTCTGGCTTGGTGAGTGAGAGCAGTTCGTTGTCACCCTTTAAATCTTTGGGGTGGTCTTTGAACAGCGTGCCGCGAAAATCCGCCTCGCCCAGTTTGTAGCGCTGGATCATGGTGCCCATGGCGCCGTCCAGAATCAGAATGCGCTGATTCATGAGGGATTTGAGTTGCAAGGTGCAATCGGGACGCGCTTTTTGAGCCATTTTTGCCTGAAAACCCGCATGGATATTGCGTAGACGGGTTTGAAAAGTGAATACAGTATGTATTTTAGGAGGTTATGGGGGCAGTTATAGTGGTGTTCGTACATAAAAGCTTATGCGGCGCGAGCGCATAGGTTTTCCCCCACCCTAACCCTCCCCCGCTGGTGCAGGAGAGGGGACTAAAAAGCGCATACATAAGCGCCGAAAAACATGACGCAGTCAATCTGGAAAAAACCCATCTCTATCGCGATCCTGCAAGATCTGCACCGCGCCACCGCTATTGTTGCGCTGGGCATTGAATTCACAGAAGTGGGGCCAGACTTTATCTGCGCCCGCATTCCGGTGGATGAACGCACCAAACAGCCCTTTGGCCTGCTGCACGGTGGTGTGAGTGTGGTGCTGGCGGAAACGCTGGGTTCTTGCGGGGCCAATCACGCGTGTGCAGAAGGGTTTTACGCGGTGGGGCTGGACATCAATGCCAACCATCTGAAGGGCGCCACGCAGGGCTGGGTGACGGGCAAGACCTGGCCGCAGCATATCGGCCGCAGCACGCAGGTGTGGGCCATTGAGCTGCGCAATGAGGCGGGCGACCTGACCTGTGTGTCGCGCCTGACCATGAGTGTTTTGCAGCAACGCAAATAGCGGCCAGTCAATTGAATATGCCGGCCCGCGTACCCTGCGCGGCCTGCACTTGCTTTAGGATAAGCGCATGAAACACCTTTCCCCGCCAGAAGCCTGGTCGCTCGTGCAGTCCAATCCCGACGCGGTGTTTGTCGATGTGCGGATGGAAATTGAATACATGTACGTGGGCCATCCGCCCGGCGTGATCAATCTGCCCTGGTATGAATACCCGGATATGACGCCCGACCCGGCCGATTTTGTGCGCCAGGTGGAGCGCGAGGCTAAGGGCAACAAGTCTCGCCCGGTGGTACTGATCTGCCGCTCGGCCAAGCGCACGCTGGCCGCCGGCGAGGTGCTGGAGCAGGCTGGCTTTACCGACGTAATCAATGTGCTGGAAGGTTTTGAAGGCGATCTGGATGACAACATGCACCGCGGCACGGTGAATGGTTGGCGGCAACGTGGACTGCCATGGGAGCAGATGTGAGCTTTTAATCAAGCCTTCCAAGCGTGCTGCGATTCACCCTCATCCCGGCCTTCTCCCTGCTAGGGAGAAGGAGCAGGTTCCCTCTCCCTTGCAGGGAGAGGGGATTGACGGAGCGCATATCTTGACGAGGCAACCGCGCTACACCTCCACCGCCACCGCCCGCTTTTCCACCCGCGCAGTGCGGTTCATCCACAAGCCCGCCTGTTCACGCGCGGTGTTGGCAAGCGAGCGGGTGCGCGCGTAGCTTTGCCGCAGCCAGCGCGCATCGGTCATGCAGTGCTCGACCTGCCAGTACAGCGAAGCGATTTCAAGCTCGGTATCCAGCCACTTGGACATCGGTGCGAGCTCATCCAGCAAATACAGCAGATGATCGCGCAGGCGCATGGTGGGCTGCCCATCCGCGCGGATGTAATCCGCAAACAGGCCAAAGCGACAGGCGCGGAAGCGGTTCACGGCGTACACGGCGTCGTTGTGCGCGCTCAAATCCTGCGGATTTTCTGACAGCCACGCGGTGAGCGTTTGCGCAAAGGCGGCCAATGCGCAGGCTTTCTCTACCGTGAGCGGCGTGTCGCATACGCGGATTTCGAGCGTGCCAAATTCAGGCTTGGGGCGGATGTCCCAATACAAATCTTTCACGCTGCCAATCACGCCTTGCTGTTTGGCGCGCAGGTAAAACGCTTCAAACTCGATCCACTCGCCAAACACCGGCATCGGCCCTGTCA
>JBJOQV010000392.1:0-3018 GCA_046049785.1 Pseudomonadota bacterium | reverse complement strand
CGTTGCTATGCAACTCGAAACCCCGCCTACACCGTCATAAGCTTGGAAGGCTTCTGCTCTACCACTCCGCTACTCCCGCGCACTTCCACTTTCAAACAAACCTCTACTGCAAAATCAGTCGAACCCGGTAGCCAAATGCCTTGCAAGGCATTTGTCGTTTCGGCGGCTCGTTGCTATGCAACTCGAAACCCCGCCTACACCGTCATAAGCTTGGAAGGCTTCTGCTCTACCACTCCGCTACTCCCGCGCACTTCCACTTCTTGCTTCATCACCGCGCACGCAGCCCCGCCAAAATTCCTGGCGAATACTGGTGGAGGAGGCTGGATTCGAACCAGCGTAGGCGTAAGCCAACAGATTTACAGTCTGCCCCCTTTAGCCACTCGGGCACCCCTCCACGCGGAGAACTCAAGATTATCAAGGGTTTAGCGGGCAGTGTCAAACGAGCACGGCTTGTTTGGAGGCGCGATTCAAGGCCTTGCACGATTGCACTTAACGCACAAAAGAGATGCTTTCTCTGATTTTTCCAGCAAATTATTGACCGACCGCACGGTCGGTTATAAATTGAGCGCGTAGTTTTGCAAAACCAGGCCGTGAAGTCGCGGCGCGCGGTTCAAAAGTTGCACCTGGAGCATCACAATGGGCTACACCAGCATCCCCGACGCTGCCGCCGAGGCAGAACTCAAGCGCGTCACCGCCATGGACGCGCAAGACACGCGCCAAGCCGATTTTGATGCCCGCATCGCCGCCGACCACAAAATCGAGCCGCGCCACTGGATGCCGCAGGCGTACCGCAAAACGCTCACGCGCCAAATCAGCCAGCACGCGCACAGCGAGATTATCGGCATGCTGCCCGAAGGCAATTGGATCAGCCGCGCGCCCTCGCTCAAGCGCAAGGCGATTTTGCTCGCAAAGGTGCAGGACGAAGGCGGCCACGGTCTGTATTTGTATTCCGCCGCCGAAACCCTGGGCACCAGCCGCAGCGAGATGGAGCAGGCGCTGCTGGATGGCAAGGCCAAATACTCCAGCATCTTCAATTACCCCACGCTGACGTGGGCGGACGTAGGCGCGATCGGCTGGCTGGTGGATGGTGCCGCCATCATGAACCAGGTGCCGATCTGTCGCTGCAGCTACGGCCCATATGCACGCGCGATGATCCGCATTTGCAAAGAAGAAAGTTTCCATCAGCGCCAAGGATTTGACATCATGCTCACGCTTTGCAATGGCACGCCCGAGCAAAAAGCCATGGCGCAGGACGCGCTGAACCGTTGGTGGTGGCCGGTGCTGATGATGTTTGGCCCGCCGGACGATGAGTCACCCAACTCCGCGCAGAGCATCGCCTGGGGCATCAAGCGCCTGACCAATGATGAACTGCGGCAAAAATTTGTCGATGCCACCGTGCCGCAGGCTCAGCTACTTGGGCTGACCATTCCCGACACCGCGTTGAAATTTGATGAATCCACGCAGCATTGGGTGAGCGGGCCGATTGACTGGAACGAGTTTTGGCAAGTCGTCAAAGGCGATGGCCCATGCAACCGCGAGCGGCTGGCCACGCGGCGGCGCGCGGTGGAAGACGGCGCGTGGGTGCGTGAAGCTGCGGCAGCGTACAGCGAGAAGCATTCGCGGCTGAAAGATGCAGCATGAACGGCACACCCTGCACGCCGTCAATGCACCGCGCGAGCCGTCATTGCGAGCGCAGCGAAGCAATCTCGCCGAACGTTGCAGTCTCGCGCAGAGATTGCTTCGCTATGCTCGCAATGACGATTTCAATTTCGACTACGCAATATCCATGCGGGTTTTGAAGAATTTTCGCTTGAAAAAGCGCATGGATATTGCGTAATCTTGTTTAGGATGCATCATGAACAGCAATGATTTGACCCTGTGGGAAGTGTTTATCCGCTCCAAGCAAGGGCTGGAGCACAAGCACTGCGGCAGCTTGCACGCCGCCGATGCCAAGCAAGCGCTGGCGATGGCGCGCGATGTGTACACCCGCCGGCAAGAAGGCGTGAGCATCTGGGTCGTGGCCGCGCAAGACATTCACGCGAGCGACCCGCATGACAAACCGGAGTGGTTTGACCCAGCAGCGGATAAGGTTTACCGGCATCCCACTTTCTACACGCTGCCTAAAGAAGTGGACCATATGTAACGCATGACAGAATGACCGCGCGCTGCGCGCGCATGACGAAATGACGAGCAAGCGGTGCTTTAGTCAGATCATTTTGTCATGCGACGCGAAGCAAGCGTCATTTCGTCATCGACCTGAGTGATGCGATGACACAAACGACTGAATACCTTCTGCGCCTGGGCGACGGCGCCCTCATCCTCGGCCAGCGCACTGCCGAGTGGTGCGGCCACGGCCCGATGCTGGAAGAAGACATTGCCATGGCCAACATCGGCCTGGACTTGATCGGCCACGCGCGCCTTTGCTTGGCCGAGGCTGGCGCGCGCATGGCACCGCCGCAAAGCGAAGACCTGCTCGCGTACTTTCGCGATGAAGCCGCATTTCGCAATTTCACGCTCTGTGAATTGCCCAACAACGGCATCGAAAAAGGCCAGCAGGCGCGCGACTATGCTGTGACGATCACGCGCAGTTTTTTGTACTCCGCGTTTATGGTTTTGCTGTGGCAGCGGCTGCAAACCTCCAGCGATGAAACACTCGCCGCCATCGCCGCCAAGGCAGTGAAAGAAGCGCGCTATCACCTGGAACACGCCCGCGACTGGCTGGTGCGTTTTGGCGACGGCACAGAAGAATCGCACCGCCGCGCGCAGCATGCGCTGAATCAATTGCTGCCTTATTGCAGTGAGTTCTTTGTGGATGACGATCTCACGCGCGTGCTGCACGCGCAAGGCATCGCGCCGCTGCATGCAGACCTGCAAGCGCCGTGGGATGCCTTGGTGGATTCAACACTCACAGAGGCAACACTCACGCGCCCAGCCGCCAGCAAGTTTGCGCCCACCGGCCATGCGGGGCGGCACTCCGAGCATTTGGGGTTTTTACTGGCGGAGATGCAAAGCGTTGCA
>JBJOQV010000391.1:0-7120 GCA_046049785.1 Pseudomonadota bacterium | reverse complement strand
GCACGCTTGCGGCGGCGGCACTGGCGCGCACGCAGTTCTTCGGCCGTGAGGCGATTTCTCTGCTGCTGATTCTGCCGATTGCTCTGCCTGGCATCATCACCGGCATCGCGCTGCGGAGCGCCTATCACACGATGGAAATTCCGTTTAGTTTTTGGACCATTGTGATCGGCCACGCTACGTTCTGCGTGGTGGTGGTCTACAACAACGCGGTGGCACGGCTGCGGCGCATGAGCCCCAGCTTGATCGAGGCATCGATGGATCTGGGCGCGGATGCGTTTCAGACCTTTCGCTACGTGATCCTGCCGCAGTTAGGCTCTGCATTGCTCGCTGGCGGCATGCTCGCATTTGCCTTGAGTTTTGATGAGGTGATTGTCACCACCTTCACCGCCGGGCAGCAGACCACCTTGCCGATTTGGATGCTGCAAGAGTTGATCCGCCCGCGCCAGCGGCCCGTCACCAACGTGGTGGCGGTCATCATCATTGCGCTCACATTTATTCCGATTTTGGCCGCGTATTACCTCACGCGTGCCGATGAACCCGGCGCCTCGCGCCGCTAAAGAAGGAGATTTGCCATGAACGCACCTTTCAATCCACCCCTGACAACTGACATGCTGATCGACGGCCAGTTTGTACGCGGTGAAGGCGATGTGGAAAAAGTGCTCAACCCCGCCACCGGTGCGGTGATCGCAGAGGTGTCCGAAGCATCGATTGAGCAGATCAACCGTGCCGTGGCCGGTGCGCACCGCGCGTTTGAAAGCTGGTCTGAAACCACGCCGATGGAGCGCAGCCGCCTGCTGCTCAAGCTTGCAGACGCGATTGAAGCGCGTGGTGAAGAGTTTGCGCGGGTTGAGTCGCTGAACTGCGGCAAGCCGTTTGCGCGTGCGCTGGCCGATGAGATTCCGGCGATTGCGGATTGCTACCGCTACTTTGCCGGCGCGGCGCGCTGCATGAATGGCACTCTGGCGGGCGAATACCTGTCCGGCCACACCAGCATGATCAGGCGCGACCCGGTGGGCGTGGTGGGCTCGATTGCGCCGTGGAACTATCCGCTGCTGATGGCGGCGTGGAAGATCGCGCCTGCCATCGCCGCAGGCAACACGGTAGTCATCAAGCCTTCTGAGCAAACACCGCTGTCTACGCTGCTCTTGGCCAAGGTTGCCGCCGAGATCTTTCCCAAAGGCGTGCTCAACGTGATTTGCGGGCGCGGTCAAACAGTCGGCCAGCCGCTGGTGGAGCATCCCAAGGTGGCGATGGTCTCGCTCACCGGCGATGTAGCCACCGGCCGCAAAATTTTGCAGGCCGCCACCGGCACGCTCAAGCGCACGCACCTTGAGCTGGGCGGCAAAGCGCCGGTGATTGTGTTTGACGATGCAGACATCAATGCCGTGGTAGAAGGCATTCGCACCTTTGGCTACTACAACGCCGGGCAGGACTGCACGGCGGCCTGCCGCTTGTATGCGGGTGCCAAGGTGTACGACAAGCTGGTGGCGGATTTATCCAGCGCCGTCAAGACCATCAAGGCCGGCCTGCAGGACGATGAAGCGAGCGAAATCGGCCCGCTGATCTCAGACCGGCAGCGCAACCGCGTGGCCAGTTTTGTCGAGCGCGCGCAAATGGCCGGCCATATGGAAATTACCGCCGGCGGCAAGGTGCGCGCGGGGGCAGGGTTTTTTTACGAACCCACCGTGATCGCCGGCGCGCGGCAGGAAGATGAAATCGTGCGCCGTGAAGTATTTGGCCCGGTGGTAAGCGTGACGCGTTTTTCAGACCCCGACCAGGCGATTGCCTGGGCCAACGATTCCGACTACGGCCTGGCCTCTAGCGTGTGGACGCAGGATGTCAGCAAAGCGATGAAGGTCGCCAAAAAGCTGCAATACGGCTGCACCTGGATCAATACGCACTTCATGCTCGTGAACGAAATGCCGCACGGCGGCATGAAATCTTCCGGCTACGGCAAAGACATGAGCATGTACGCGCTGGAGGACTACACCGTGGCGCGGCACATCATGGTGAAGTTTTGATGACAAAATGACTGCGCGCTGTTGGCGCTGCAATGACGCGGCGTGCTGCGCCGCATGACTCGGTGCATCGCTGTCATTTCGTCATTGAGCGCGTAGCGCGAAGTCATTTTGTCATGCGATCAGGCCTTCTTGGTATACCCGCTGCACCAACCCTTGGCCGCCACTTGCTTGGCGGGGAACAGCGCGCAGCCGCCGGCTTCTGAACCGGCCGCGCCGGTGTACAGCGTGCAATTGGCGCAGTTTTGGGTAGCGGCAAAGTTGGGGTACTTAGCTTTGTCTACATTGGCCGCGTCGGCCTTATAGCCCAGGGCCATGGCTTGCGGATCTTTTTCGTCCACCATCGGGCCAGTTGCGGTAGCAGCGGCCGGTGCCGGCGCGGGCGCTGCAGCGGGTGCCGGCGCAGGTGCTGGCGCAGCAGGCGGGGGTGCTGCGGGTGCCGGTGCGGCAGCTACAGGCGCGGGCGCTTCGGCGGGCTTTTGTCCGCAAGCGGCCAGCAGCGCGGCAGCGCCGGCGACGGGAACGATCTGGATGAATTGACGGCGTGTTTTCATGCGTGCTCCTTGATACGGCGGTTTTTCACAGGAAGAGTTTTTTATGCGCCCGCCGATGCGCCGGCGGTGGGTACTGCGCGCGCCAGTGTAGTGCGGATTACCGGTCAGTAACACCCCGCTTACATAATGTAACTACGCAATATCCATGCGGGTTTTCAGGCAAAAATGGCTCAAAAGGCGCATGAATATTGCGTAGAGGCACTTGAATACGCATTAATTTGATTGCTGCGCGATCAAATGCTTGCAAATAGGTTTTTACAGAGCCTGCCCCCGGCTTGAACGGGGGCTCCGCCCGAACGGAGGACCTAACCAGGGTTTCCCTAAGCGAAAAATCATCCCGCCGGCTTGAACCCTCGCGGCTGCTCCCGGCTCACCTCAATGAACTCCGCCAGCGTGGCGGAAATTCCCGTGCCGCGGCGCCACACCAAACCAATGTCCACCGTGGGCAGTTCTTCGCGCAGGTTGCGCACGTCCACGTGCTCGGCATCCAGTGTCCAGGCGCGGTACAAAAAGTCCGGCAGCACCGCAATGCCCGCGCCCGAGCCAACCAGCGAGCGCACCGCCTCCAGCGATGTGGTCTTGAGCATGCTGGCGGGCTTGAGCGCGTAGCGGCCCCACATGCGCCGTATTAACTCGTCGATGCCGTCGGCGCGCAGCACAATCTGCTTTTGCCCGGCGCACTGCGCGAGTGCCACATCGTCCTGCGCGGCAAGCGGATGGTCCGCCGCCAGCCACACCCGCAGCGGCGAGCGCACCAGCGTCTCAGCCACCAGCGCCTGCCGCTCCTCCAGCGTGTTGCTCACCATGATGGCGGCGTCCACCTCGCCATTGATCAGCAAATGCTCCAAAAAGCCCGGCGCATCTTCCACCACCTGCACCTCCACCTGCGGGCAGTTGCGGCGAAAGCGGCGCAGCAACTCGCTCAGGTAGTAGCCCGCTACCAGGCTCGTCACGCCGATGGTCAGCGTGCCGGAAAGCGCCTCGGTTTCTGTGCGCTCCATGTGGGTGGCATCCGCCACCGCAGCGATGACTTTGCGTGCGCGCACCAGAAAGCGGTGGCCTTCGGGTGTGAGCGTCATCCCGCGCGGGCTGCGCTCAAACAGCGCAATGCCCAGTGTGTCTTCCAGCTCCAGGATCGACTTGGTGATGGCCGATTGCGCGATCGACAGCATCCGCGAGGCGGATGCGGTAGAGTTCGACTCTGCAACCGCAATGAAGTACTTGAACTGCCGCAGTGTGACGTTTTGGGCCATGGATGTGAGCGAGAGTAAACCAAACTTAGCCGGGTTAAGCTGGTTAGATCAAGTCGCCTGGGATGCGCAAGGCCTAGTGCCGGCCATCGCACAAGAGGTGTTGACCGGCAAAGTGCTGATGGTGGCCTGGATGGACCGCGTCGCGCTGGCGGAAACCGCGGCCACGGGGCGGGCCGTGTATTTTTCGCGCTCGCGCGGCAAGCTGTGGCGCAAGGGCGAAGAAAGCGGCAATGTGCAGCACGTGAAAGAGCTGCGGCTGGACTGTGACGGCGACGTGATTTTGCTCAAGGTCACGCAGCAGGGCGGCATTGCGTGCCACACCGGGCGTGAAGCCTGCTTTTTCAACCGGCTGGAGGGTGGGCAGTGGAAGGTGGTGGAGCCGGTGCTGAAAGACCCGAAAGAGATTTATCGCCATGAATGATGTGCTGCAAACACTGACTGCGGTGATCGAGTCGCGCAAGGGCGCGGACCCTGATTC
This sequence comes from Pseudomonadota bacterium, assembly GCA_046049785.1. GTDB lineage: Bacteria > Pseudomonadota > Gammaproteobacteria > Burkholderiales > Burkholderiaceae_C > JBJOQV01. The sequence continues at coordinate 2,817 of JBJOQV010000391.1, read as the reverse complement.
GTCCTACGTGGCCAAGCTGTTTGCCAAGGGCGAAGATGCGATCCTGAAAAAGATCGGCGAGGAAGCAACCGAGTTTGTCATGGCCGCCAAAGACGGGGCGCGCGACAAAATGACGGCAGAGGCGACTGACCTGCTGTTTCATCTGATGGTTGCGCTTGCGAAATATGATCTGAGCCTCAATGATATTGAGTGTGAACTGGCACGGCGTGAGGGCGTGTCTGGGATCACTGAAAAAGCGTCTAGAAAGGAATAGACCATGGAAGTCAAAGACCTGCCGATTGCCGACAACACGCTGCGTGCCAACATCCGGCTCACGCATATTGCTTACTTGTTTCACGCCATCGGCGCGATCACGCTGGGCTGGGCGTGGATCATCGGCGCGCTGCTCAACTACATCAAGCGCGACGACGTGCAAGGCACCTTTCTTGAAAGCCATTTCACCTGGCAGCTGCGCACGTTCTGGTGGGGCCTGCTCTGGTACGTGCTGGGCTGGATTTTCTTTTTCACCATCATCGGCGCGGTGATTGCAATTCCAATGTGGATTGTGGCGTTTATCTGGGTGGCCTACCGCATCATCAAGGGCTGGCTGGCGCTCAATGATGAGAAGCCGATCAATCTGGGCTGATTTCGGCCAGCAGAGTATTTGAATACCGTCATTCCGAGGGTAGCGAGGAATCTTCTCACGCGCGATGAGATTCCTCGCTACGCTCGGAATGACACTTTTTCGTTGCGCAAGCGCCCACTATGACCACCTCCGACCCCAACTGCATCTTCTGCAAAATCGTCGCCGGGCAAATCCCCTGCCGCAAAGTGTTTGAAGACGATGAGCTGCTGGCGTTTCACGACATCAACCCGTGGGCGCCCGTGCATTTTTTGATCGTTCCCAAAACCCATGTCGTCAGCCTGCTGGATGTGGATCACTCGCATCAGGCCATGCTGGGCAAAATGCTGCTGCTGGCGCCCAAGCTGGCGCTTGAGCAGGGCATCCGGCCGGGGCACGACGGGGGCATGCGCATCGTCATCAACAACGGCCGTGACGGCGGGCAGGAAGTCGATCACCTGCACATGCACGTCATGGGCGGGCCGCGGCCCTGGCTGCGGGGCTGACCGGCAACCGGCCTGCGGCAGTCTGCACGGTTAGGGTTCACCCACCCGGCGGATGTAAATCGGCAGTCATGCCAATACCGTACTATTCTGGTTTAGACGTTTTGGGCTGGTGTTGAGCCCGCTCTTTTGCACGCCGCATTTTGAGGATTTAGGAGTTCATCATGGGTTCATTTTCGATTTGGCATTGGCTGATTGTGTTGGTGGTCGTGCTGCTGATTTTTGGTACGAAAAAGCTGCGCAATATGGGTTCTGACCTGGGTGGCGCGGTCAAGGGCTTCAAAGATGGCATGAAAGAGGGCGGCGCCGATGCGCAGGCCAAGGTGGACGATGCTGCCAAGCGCGTGGCCAGCGGCGAAACCATTGACGTGCAGGCAAAAGAGAAGTCCTAAGCGCAGCAGCAGGCACCGCGCGATGTGTTGCGCGCTGCGCGGGCTGCGTTTGATCCTCAAGTACGCAATATCCATGCGCCTTTTGAGCCATTTTTGCCTGAAAAACCGCATGGATACTGCGTAGATGCCATTTTCGACCGTCCCAACCCTACATGTTTGATATCGGCTTCTCAGAACTGCTCTTGATCGGCGTGGTCTCGCTGATCGTGCTGGGGCCGGAGCGTTTGCCCAAAGTGGCACGCACGGTCGGGCAGTGGCTGGGCAAGGCGCAGCGCTACGTCAACGACGTCAAGGCCGATATTGCGCGCGAAGGCGAGCTGGCGGAGCTGAAAAAGCTCAAGAGCGAGGTAGAAACCGCGGCGCGTGACATGCAAACTGACATGACTGCGGCGGCCAATTCGATCAACGCAGAGGTCAGTAGCGCGGCGCAGTCCGTCACGACCGATTACGCAAAGCTGTCAGAAAACCCTACCGCGCTTGCGCAAACCGTTGCCGCAGCCGCGCCAGAAACCAAGCTGGCTGACACGGCTGACCCGTTTGCGCCTTTGCCCGAACCGCCCGTTGAGGGCCAAGCCCAGCCGCCCGGATTCAAAGACCCGGCGCATGAAGTGAGTGTGCAGCGCATGGAAGCTGAAATTCTCGTGGATGAAATTGCCAAGCTCGAAGCGCGGCTGGAACAACTCAAGCGCAACGCCGAGGCGGCGCGCAACATGGCAGCGTAGATGGCGACGCGTTGTAATGCGGTGCTACTTCGGGCAACCCCACCCCCCGCCCTCCCCTGCCAGCAGGGGAGGGGGAATACAGAGGAATTCGCATGTGCGAATTCCAACAAGCGATGAGTGATTCTTCGGTAGATCAAGAACAATCCCTGATTTCGCACCTGATCGAGCTGCGCGACCGGCTGCTGCGCTGCGTGATCGCGGTGCTGGTGCCTTTCGTGATCCTGGCCTTTTTGTGGCCAAAAGCTGGCTATATCTACGACTTGGCCGCCAAGCCGATGATCGACACGCTGCCCATCGGCACCAAGATGATCGCCACCGGCGTGATCACGCCCTTCATGGTGCCGATGAAAATTACCGCGCTGGTGGCCTTTTGCCTGGTGCTGCCGTATGTGCTGTATCAAATCTGGGCCTTCATCGCGCCGGGGCTGTATCAGCATGAAAAGCGCCTAGCGCTGCCGCTGATTGTTTCATCCACGCTGCTCTTCTTTGCCGGCATGGCCTACTGCTATTTTGTGGTGTTCAAGATGGTGTTCAGCTTCATCGCAGGCTTTGCGCCACAGTCCATCACGCCCGCGCCGGACATCGAGGCCTACCTGGGT
>JBJOQV010000390.1:0-2505 GCA_046049785.1 Pseudomonadota bacterium | reverse complement strand
CGCATTGGCAGGGCAACGCGCTGTACGATCCCGGACGCATCACGCGGCCATTATTGTTTATCCGCGGCGAGTGGGATTCTGTTTGCAACGACCTGGACGCGCGCCGCTTCATGGCGCAGGTAGGCAGCGGCTATAAGCGAGATGTCAAAATCCCCGAAGGTACGCATTTGATGCATTTGGAGGAAAGCCGTTTGCAGCTGCATCGCGCAGTGAATCAGTTTTTGTTGGAGCCGTGATCATGATCGCCGTGATCTTTGAAGTGATCCCCAAAGAAGGTGCGGCACATCGCTACTTTGAAATTGCTGCCAGTTTGAAACCGATGCTTGAAGCCACCGACGGCTTTATTTCCGTCGAGCGGTTTGAGAGCATCATGCAACCGGGCAAGTACTTATCGCTGAGTTTCTGGCGCGATGAAGAAGCGGTGCGCGCCTGGCGCACCCACGCGCTGCACCGCGACAGCCAGCAAGAAGGGCGCAGCAGCGTGTTTACCGATTACCGCTTGCGCGTGGCTGGCGTGATCCGCAATTACGGCATGTTTGACCGCGCGCAGGCACCGCGAGATTCGCTCGCGTACTTGATTTAGAACCATGCCCGCCGCGCACGAACCCCGCTTGGCCCGCGTTGCCGCGATGATCGCCGATCCGGCGCGCTCGCGCATGCTCGCCTACTTGCTGGATGGCAGCTACGCCAGCGCCGGCGAGCTTGCGCGCGCCGCGTCCGTCACCGCATCCACTGCCAGCGGCCATCTGGCCAAGTTGGAAGCAAGCGGCTTTGTGGTGTGCGAATCGCGCGGACGGCACCGCTATTTTCGGTTGGCGGATTCAGACATCGCGCACGCACTGGAAGCCTTGGCGATGGTGGCTGAGCGCAGCACGCATGATCAAAGCTGGGCCGCGCCGCAGCGCCAGCGTCTGCGCTACGCGCGCTGCTGCTATGGCCACATGGCCGGCACGCTGGGCGTGGCGCTGTTTGAAAGTTTGATTGCGCATGAACGCCTGCGCGCCACTTCTGATGGCTATGAACTCACCGCGCAAGGCAGCGCATGGCTCGCCCAGATGGGTGTGCCTTTACCCAATGGTGCAACCGCAGGCCGCGGCCGCTTCGCTTACGGCTGCATCGACTGGTCTGAACGGCGCGATCACCTAGCGGGCAGTCTGGCACGGGCGCTGCTTGAGCACTTTGTCGCGCAAGGCTGGCTGCGCCGTGCGACCGACAAAAGTGCAGCGTCAAGCAGTAGCAACCGCGCGCTCACACTGACAGAGTCGGGGCGGCGCACGCTGTTGCCACTGCTAGGAGATTAGAAGGTTGTTGCGCAATATCCATGCGCCTTTTGAGCCGAAAATGGCTGAAAAAGCGCATAGATATTGCGTGCCTTGAATGACAGGTTACGCAAACCGCGAAGTTGCCCCGCGGGCGCGATTCAGCGCTTTTTCTCCCGCAGCAACACCGGTTTGCCCGGCCCCAATTTGCCGTCCGCACGCGCAAGCAGATAGGCGTACAAGTCAAGCACATGCGGCTTGATGTCGGCATCGGCTTCCCACGCCGGCATGATGATCCGCACCGGCGCGTTGCGGTTTTGCCGCAGCACTTCTTCGATCATCGCATCGCGCGCGGCGGCGGGGTCTTCGCTGCCTGTTTCTTTTTCCGGCTGCACGATGCGGTAGCTCGTCAACACCTTGGTCGCAAACGCGCGCGGTGTCAGAGTTTTCACCCGCTCCACCAGATTGGGCGCGATGTCCGTACCCACCGCGCCAACGCCGTGGCAACCGTAGCAGTTGGTGTGAAACAGCCGCCAGCCAATGTAGGTGCCGCGGTCAACCCGGCCGTTCACAATGCGGTACTCGCCGGGCGGCTGTGCAGCCAAAGGCGGCATGATGCAAAGCAAGGCGGCTGCGAGCATCGGCCCAATGCATAGACTTGAACGAAATCTTTTGATCATGACGGTGCGGCCCAACATCGTTGCCTGACCCTTGATCTTGCTTGAGCCAGTATGCGGCGCATTGCGCAAGATCAATGCGCCGCGATTGAAAGTGGCATTACGCAATATCCAAGCGGGTTTTCAGCCGTTTTTGCTTGGAAAAGCGCATGGATACTACGTAGTGCTTTACAAGAACGCGGCGATCATGCTGGCCAATGCTTCGCAAACACCGGCGCCACCGATGCATGCTGCTCGATCTTCTCAAGGGCCTGCAAAAATTCCGGCCGCGCTTTGGCCAGATGCGGCCGCGTACCCGACCACTTGGACACCACGGCAGCAAGAAAGTCCAGCGCGCCGGGGCTGCGGCCCGCAAGATAGGGCGCTGCCGGAAAAGTATCGGCGAAGATCTCCCAGTGGCGATGTAACTGCTTGCGCGCGCCTTGGCGCACACCTTCATGCACGGCGTTGTCTTTACTGGTGCTCCACCGCTCTGGATAGTCGCTGATGCTGATGGCGCTGTAGCAGTTGGCGGCAATGAATACCAAGCCGCGAATCTGCTGCGCACGCTTGGCAGGGTTAGCGGGCAG
>JBJOQV010000389.1:0-7839 GCA_046049785.1 Pseudomonadota bacterium | reverse complement strand
CCAGCGGCGCGCCGGTGCCGTTTGATACGCGGCAGATTCTCAAGCGCACGCTCAAAGATGTTGAGCGGCGAGGCTGGCGCTTCAAGAGCGGCATTGAGATTGAGTTTTATCTGTACAAGTTGCTGGATGCACCGAGCGACCCGCATCAAGCCACATGGCCGCCGCTTGCCCCGCATCTGGCCATGGTGCACCCCGGCTATAACGTGCTGACGGAGCAGATGGCAGATCTTGCAGATGCACCGCTGCGTATCGTGCAGCGCACCGCGCAGGCGCTGGGCATGCCGCTGCGCTCGCTGGAGATCGAGCTGGGACCTAGCCAAGTCGAGGCGGTGTTTGATGTTCAGGAAGGCTTGGCCAGTGCAGATCTGATGGTGCTATTTCGCAGCAGCGTCAAACAGGCCCTGCGGCGTGCCGGCTATCACGCGACCTTCATGTGCCGCCCGCCGTTTGAAAGTGTGATTGGCAGCGGCTGGCATCTGCATCAGTCGCTGGCTGATGCAAAGGGTACCAACGTGTTTGCGCGCGCTTCTTCTGCGCCCGACGCGCCGGCGTCCAGTGCGCTGGCGTATCTATCCGAAGCGGGCAGCCACTATCTTGGCGGGTTGCTCGCGCATGCGCAGGGGCTTGCCGCACTGGCAACGCCCACCATCAATGGCTACAGCCGCTATCAGCCCAATGTGCTTGCGCCTTGCAGCGTGATCTGGGGGCGCGACAACCGCGGCGCCTTGCTGCGGGTGGTGGGCGGTGCACAGGCGGGCGATGCGGCCACGCGGATTGAAAACCGCATGGGCGAACCACTGGCCAATCCCTATCTGTACGTGGCCTCACAATTGATCGCCGGCGTGGACGGCATTGAGCGTTCACTGCAAAGCAGTCCCGCGTGCGCAACGCCTTATTCAAACACTGCGCCATCCATGCCCGGCAGCTTGCACGCGGCGCTGGATGCGCTGCGCGCAGATCAAGCGCTGCGCAGTGCACTGGGCAGCGTGTTTGTCGATTACTTCTGTCATATCAAGACGCAGGAGATTTCCCGCAATGCGCAAGCGCTCGCAACGGGGATGACCCAGCAAGAATGGGAAGCGCGCGAATACCTCAGTTTGTACTGATTTGGCGTGCAATTTTTGTTGCGTTCAGTGCACAGTTGCACTGAACGTGCGTAGCGCAAACGTCAACAACGGCGATGCACATGGCGCTGTTTCTACTCCCTGCACAAAGCATTTTCTTGCCTAAATGAAGAAATCTGTGCATTCGGGATGACGGCGCCGCAATTCTGCGGAACTAAAGCTAATCCACATACCTCTCACGGCGGCAATCACCCAGATTAGGTATTGAAGGATCGGCAACACATGAATAATCACAATACAGCGTTCAAATCGCGGCTCTCCCTTTCAGCTTTGGTATGCAGTTCAGTGCTTTTGGCCGCTTGCGGTGGTGAAGTGCAAGACCCAGCGCCTGCCGATCCTCCTACTGCAGTAACACCGGCCCCTGGCCCTACAGCAACGCCCGCGCCCGGCCCAACGGCAACCCCGGCGCCCAATCCAGCACCTACGGCAACGCCGGCACCAACCCCTGGCGTCACTCCGGCTCCCACGCCAACGGCAACACCGACCCCAACTGCAACACCTAGACCCGGCGTAACGCCCACGCCTAGCCCAGCACCTACAGCCACGCCGGCACCGACTCCAGGCGTAACACCCGCGCCCACACCCACGCGTACGCCGGTGCCCACGCCGGCACCTACGCCAACCGCTGCGCCAACCCCAGTACCTACGCCCACGCTGCCACCAGTCAGTACTGCAATCACCAACCCGATTCTGTTCGTGACGCAGCAGCCCACGCCGGGAGAAGTGTTTGCCAGCCGCACCTCTACATTTGCCAACCATATTCCAGCAACTGACCGTGCACCGCGCGGCGGCGGCCTGATGATTCGCTACCCCGACGGTACGCTGCGCAATCTCACGGCAGAAACCGGGTTTACCAACGTCGCGGTACGTGAACCTTCAGTGCACTGGGACGGCAACAAAGCCGTATTCAGCATGGTTGGCCCGTCCTCAACCTGGCAAATCTATGAAGTCAGCGGTATTGCCAAAGGTCAGACTGCAGTGGTGCGCAAGCTGCCCGGCCAGCCCACGTACAACAACGTGAGTCCGATTTATGGCACGGACGAAAAAATCATCTTTACCAGCGATGCAACGCGCGCAGCGCACCTGTATCCGCATCTGGACGAGTACGAAAGCACGCCAACAATTACCGGCCTGTTCAGCCTGGACCCGGCTTCTGCCAGCTTCCGCATGCTCAACCACACCCCAAGCGGCGCGTTCAGTCCCACGATCGATAGTTTTGGCCGCGTCATTTTCACGCGCTGGGACCACTTGGTGCAGGACCAGCAGTCTGAAAGCTATGCGGCCTACAACACGACAAGTGAAGCCGCCGGCGCCAGCCGGATTGCGCGCAGTGAGGTGTATCCAGAGCAGCGTTTCGGCACGTCTTCATCGGCGTATGGTCCGGTAAACCCGCATCAGTTCAACCTGTTTCAACCATGGCAGATGAATCAGGACGGTACGGCCGAGCTCACCATCAACCACGTGGGCCGGCATGAACTGCAGTATGGGTTCATGGGCAAGAGCTTCGCCAACGACGGGACCCTGGCTGATTCCTCCGATACCAGCCTGATGAGCAACCGCAAGCTCATCCGCATCGACGGCGGCATCTTCCATATCAAGGAAGATCCACGCAGCCCCGGCTTGTACTACGGTACCTATGCGCGCGAGTTCGGCAGCATGAGCGCCGCGCAGTTGGTGCGCTTCACCGGTGGTCCCAATCTGAGTGCCGAGCAAATGACAGTGGCGGCCGTCACGCCGGGCGACGGTGAGAGCAGCTTTCCTGCCGGACGCTTTCGCGATCCGCTGCCGCTTTCGACCGGTGCAATGGTGGCGGTACACAGCGCGTCGGCCAACTTGTCGGCGGGTATCCAGTTTCGCTTGAAGATCATGAACCGCGATGCAGCCGGCAATCTCACTGCGGGTACGGCGCTGACAAGCCTGTCTGGCGCGCTATGGGAACTTGAGCCGGTGGAAGTGGTGGCGCGCGCGCGGCCCAGCGGCAAGATCAATGACGGCCTGGATGCTGCGGCCAAGCAAGTGCTCGCTGAGGAAGGTGTGACTGAAGCAGAGCTGCAAACCTGGCTGCGTGCCAATTCGCTGGCGCTGATCGTCACCAACAATCAAACCAGCCGTGACCGTGGCGACCGGCAGCAGCCTTACAACCTGCAAGTGCCTGGCGGCGTGAAGTCCACCGCCACCAATGGCACCGTGTATCCGATCCAGCACTACCAAATCATCGAAGGCCAGCAGATCCGTGGTTACAGCGTGTACAACGACGGTATTGCCGGTCGCCGTGTGATCGGTCAACCGATGTCGCAGGGCAAGAACAAGAGCAACCCCGGCGGCCCGGCCGGCAGCGTGAAAATCTTTCCGGACGGCTCAACGGCGGTATTTGTCCCCACCAACCGCGCTCTGGCCTGGCAGACAACGGATGGGGGCGGCACGCCAATCGTGCGTGAACGTGTCTGGGTGACGCTGCAGCCGGGCGAGGCGCGTACTTGCACGGGCTGTCATGGCGCGAACAGCAAGGATCAGGCGGGTCTTGCCGCGCCAGTCAACAAGCCTGAAGCGCTGCGTGATCTGCTGCGGCACTGGAAAGCGCTGCCCAAATAACTGTTCTTGCAAGCAAGACAGATCAAATCCACTGGCTGGTGTCTTGACCGACAGCAGCCAGTTTTTATTTGGGTGGAATGTTCACATAGCGCTGCTGCATTCCAGCGCCGCCGGGCAACAAGTCTGCTTTAGACCAAAAGTGTTGTTTTGAGTACGCAATATCCATGCGGGTTTTCATGGCAAAATGGCTGAAAACCCGCATGGATATTGCGTAGACGTGTTCGTGATCAATGCGAAAGCGATTCCCACACAATCAAAACATCGTGTTGTTGTTCTTGGCTGCGCCGGGAATCTTCTGCAGCACGTCCCAATGCTCCACAATTTTTCCTTGCGCATCCAGGCGAAAGATGTCGATGCCGGCCCAGTAAGAATCCCCGTGCCATTCGCGGAACCAGTGGCGGCAATGCACGGTCACCAAATCGTTTTCTGCGACCAAGCGCATGAATTCCACGCGCTTGTTCTGCCCATAGCGCTTGGCCATTTGCAGGAAGTACTCGATAAATCCTTCTTTGCCATCTGCCACCTCGGGATTGTGCTGAATGTAGGTGGCGCCCGCGTAGCGGGCAATCGCCTCCGCAGGTTTGGACTGGTTAAAGGCTAAGTCGTAAAAATCGCGCACGGCCTGCTTGTTGCGCGCGAGGCGCGCGGTTTCGCTGGCGCAGGCCGCATCTGCGGTTTGGGCCGATGCGTTGCCAGCCACAGTGAGCGCCGCCACCGCACTGGCATGCCGATAAAGTTGCCGGCGGGAAGGGTTCATGGCTGATGCCTCACGATCTAGAACGGGTTGCTGCTTTGGGCACATAGTATCGGTGCTCAGTAAAGCGCCGCGCGCCTCAAAAAGCGCACAAACGTTGCCATTCCCACAACACAGTGCATTGTTTGTAATTTTCAGCCGCTGCGCGCGGCGAGAGAATTTGCGTATGAGGTGAGGGTGGGCTGGCACGGGCGTTGCAAGCCAGCAGCTGCGGCAAGCGGAAGATCAAAAGCAAAGACACAACTTCTATGGCAACTGTTGCGATCATCAGTCAAAAGGGCGGGTGCGGTAAGAGCACTTTGGCTACGAATATTGCTGCCTACTTTGCAAGCCGGCGCGTGCCCATCACGCTGGGTGATTTGGACCACCAACAGTCCATGCGCGTGTGGCTTAACCGCCGGCCGGCCGATGCGCCTGCGATTGCAAGCTGGGCCGCTGATGCGGGCGCGCTGTGGCGTCCGCCGGTGGGCACTACGCATGTCGTGGTCGATACGCCCGGCGGTCTGCACGGCTTTGCGCTGGCCAAGGTGGTGATGATTGCCGATGCAATCCTGATTCCGGTGTCCGGCTCGATCTTTGACCGCGAATCTGTGGCTGATTGCTGGGCACAACTGCGCGCACACCCGCGCGTGAAAAGCGGGCGGTGTCAAGTGGCGTGCATAGGTATGCGGCTGGATGGCCGCACCGACGCAGAGAAAATAACCCGGCAGTGGGCCGCGTCGATTGAACTGCCCTGGCTGGGCAGCCTGCGCAGCGCGCAAGTCTATGTGCGCGCGATTGAAAATGGCTTGTCGATCTTTGACATGCCTTCCAAAATCACGCGTGCCGACCGTGCGCAGTGGCAGCCGCTGATTGCGTGGCTTCAAGAGCAGTTTGCGGCGGTGAGTCAGAGCAGCAAAAAAGAAAAGACGGCGCTCAAGCCTTTGGCGGCAAAACCCGTGCCCAGCCGCGCTGCAAGCGTACAGCCACTTGCAGCGGTGCATCACGACGCCACACGAGCTGCGCCAAGCCATTTGATCGCGCGCGCCGCCTCCACTATCCAAATCAAACTGGCCGCGTTCCCGCAAGCACCCGCAGGCAAAGGGTTTGTAGGTCTGGTGCATGGCTGGTTCAGAAAGCTGCAATACCGCTAAGCGCTAGTAGTGCCTTGGCTGTACATCGCTGGCTGAGCATTCGCTGCACGCCGGTCTTTGATTTCCCGATCACGCAAAAAAAAGCGGCACGATAACTATCGTGCCGCAATCTGCTTTCTGGAGGAGAAGCAGCAGGGAGGGACAACATCAATTCAAACTATTTACTCGCTTGTGCAACAGCAACGCCCGCTGCAGCCAGGCCAGCCATGCGAATGGTTTCAAGTTCAGAAGCGGTAGCTTCGCGTGCGGTCATCTCACCGTGAGCGATCAAGCCCAGGCGCTGCGCGGCACGCGCTTCAGCAGCAACTTGTGCGCGGCTCAGTTCAGCGCTTGGCACGCTGGCAACAAAAGTCTGTTCGCCTTTGGCGATCTGGCCGGCGGCTTGCGCTTTGACAGCTTCTGCAGCAACTTCAGCGCGGCTGAAGGTCGAATTGGGCGTGTAAGGCACTTCACGCTCAGGGGTCTCTGCCACGGCGGCGGATGCGGCCAGTACAGCCAATGCTGCGATGAGTACGGATCTGGTGTTCATGTAAAAGCTCCTTGGTGCTAAGTTCAATATGTAGGGGAGGAATGAACCGGTCTTTGTATGGTGGTTGCCGATCCATGAGTGCCACTTTAAATATCGCGCCTAACCAAAACCCGAACATTCACATTACAAATTCGTAATCCACAGGTGCGCCGCTTTTTGCCACAATACGGAATATGAGAGTTCTTGTTGTTGAAGATGAAATGAAATTGGCGGATTACCTGCACAAGGGCCTGTCCGAAAACGGCTATGTGGTTGACGTTGCGCGCAACGGCATTGATGGCCGGCACCTGGCCACAGAAGGCGAGTACGCATTGATCCTGCTTGACATCATGCTGCCCGGCGTAGATGGCTTTGGCGTACTCAAGGCAGTACGCGCCAAGGGCAACACCCCCGTGCTCATGCTCACTGCGCGCGACAAGATCGAAGACCGCGTGCGCGGCCTGCAAGACGGAGCAGACGATTATCTGGTCAAACCTTTTGCGTTTTCAGAATTGCTTGCGCGCGTGGGTGCGCTGCTGCGCAGAGGCGCCACCAGTGTAAGCAGCGCCGCGGTGTCTGGCACAAACCTGCGCCTTGCTGATCTTGAAGTGGATCTGGCCAGCCGCAAAGCCTTTCGTGCCAGCGAACGGCTTGATCTCACTGCCAAAGAGTTTTCTCTGCTCACGCTGCTGCTGCGCCGGCGCGGTCAAATCTTGTCGCGCACCACGCTGGCAGAGCAGGTGTGGGACATGAATTTCGATTCAGACACCAACGTGGTCGAAGTCGCTGTGCGCCGCCTGCGCGCCAAGCTTGACGATCCGTTTGACACCAAGTTGCTGCACACCGTGCGCGGCATGGGTTACGTTCTGGAAGACCGCGCGATATGAAAGACTCAAGAAAAGGCGCGAGCTACTCCATTGGCCACCGCCTGTCACGCCAGCTGGCGTGGCAAACCGCCTTGGGCCTGGGTGTGCTGTGCGCATTTGTATACGGCGCGGCTCACTGGCTACTTGCTACCAAGCATGAGGAGCAGATTGCTACCCAGTTGGGTTATATGCAAGAAGTCATGCGCGTCACTGCCGTCAAAGGTGGAGAGGCCGCAGTTGTCAGCAAATTGGAGTTCTATGCGCCGCGCCGGCCCGGCACGTATATGGAAGTGATGCGTGCAGACGGCACCTTGGTGTATCGCGATTCGCCCAGCGATTTCAACCCGGCCGCCACCGACAAAGTGCGGTTTTACGAAATTGCCGCGCCTGGCATTGAAGGCGGTGTGCTCAAAGGCCAGTTCAAGATGGATTGCAGCCAAGATGCACGGCTGCTTACTGGCCTGGGAATCACCTTGATTCTCGCCACGATTTGCGGTGCGCTTGCCGTGCAGGCGGGCACCTACTGGCGTGTGCGCCGCAGCCTGCGGCCATTAAAGGCGCTGGCTCAGCAAACGCGCGCTATTTCTGCGCAGCACCTGGATCAACGTCTGAGCTTGTCTGAGCAGCCGGCAGAAGAACTCGCTCCCTGGCTGAACCAGTTCAACGCGCTGATGGAACGTTTGGAACGTTCTTACGCGCAGCTTGAAGGGTTCAATGCAGATGTCGCGCATGAACTGCGTACCCCGCTGGCCAATTTGATCGGCCAGACTGAAGTCACGCTCGCGCGCGAGCGTTCGCCCGAGGTGCTGCGCGATACGCTTGTCTCCAACCTTGAAGAGTTGCAGCGCTTGTCTGCCATGGT
>JBJOQV010000388.1:0-2566 GCA_046049785.1 Pseudomonadota bacterium | reverse complement strand
GGAAAAGATTGGCACCACCGGCAAAGGCATCGGCCCGAGCTACGAAGACAAAGTAGCGCGCCGCGCGCTGCGTGTGCAAGATCTGAAGCACCCGTCGCGCTTTGCAGACCATGCGCGCGAGCTGATGGACTACTACAACTTTGTGTTGACCAAATGGCTTAACGCGCCGGCGGTGGAGGTGCAGCCGGTCATCGACGAAGCGCTGAAGCTTGGCGAAGAATTGCTGCCCATGTGCGGCGACGTGAGTGACTTGCTCTACCACGCCAATGCACGCGGCGAGCGCCTGCTGTTTGAAGGTGCGCAGGGCACCTTGCTGGATGTGGATCACGGCACTTACCCATACGTGACCTCCAGCAATGTGGTTGCGGGCAATGCCGCGGCGGGGGCGGGTGTGGGGCCGCACATGCTGCATTACGTGCTGGGCATCGTCAAAGCGTATTGCACGCGCGTGGGCGGCGGGCCGTTTCCGACCGAGTTGGACATCTTTGCGGAAGGGACCGTGGGCCATCATTTGTCCAACGTGGGCGCAGAGCGCGGCACCACCACTGGGCGCTACCGCCGCTGCGGCTGGCTGGATATTCCGGCGCTGCGCCGAAGCAACCGCATCAACGGCACCACCGGCTTGTGCATCACCAAGCTGGATGTGCTCGATGGCATCAAAGAGCTGAAAATTTGCGTAGCCTATACGCTTGATGGCAAGACCATCGAACTGCTGCCCACTGGCGCAGAAGATATTTCGCGCTGCCAGCCGCTGTATGAAACCGTGCCCGGTTGGAGCGAAAGCACCGTGGGTGTGACGCAGTATGACAAGCTGCCGCAAGCGGCGCGTGCGTACCTGCGGCGGATTGAAGAGCTGGCCGGCGTACCGATCGATATGATCTCCACCGGACCGGATCGCGACCACACCATTGTGCTGCGCCATCCATTTCATAAATAGGGGAGCCGCTTCATGCCACACAGTACCGACAGCGACCTGTGGGTCACCTGGGACGATTATCACCATCTGATCGAGCGTTTGGCGCTAGCGGTGCACGAGTCGGGCTGGCAGTTTGACCAGATTCTGTGCCTCGCGCGCGGTGGCTTGCGCGTGGGCGATGTGCTGTCACGCATCTACGATAAGCCGCTAGCGATCCTGTCCACCAGCTCTTATCGCGAGGCCAGCGGCACCGCGCAGGGTGATCTGGACATTTCAAAATACGTCACCATGACCAAGGGTGAATTTGGCGGCAAAGTGTTGCTGGTGGACGATCTGGTTGATTCAGGGGTAACACTCGAACGCGTGGGCGTACATCTGAAAGAGCATTACAAGACCGTTACTGAGGTGAAAAGCGCGGTGCTTTGGTACAAGGCCTGTAGCAAGGTGAAACCGGATTTTTATGTGGACTATTTGTCTACGAATCCTTGGATTCATCAGCCGTTTGAAGATTACGACAGTCTGCGGCCGGGGCAACTGGCGGCTTGGATGAAGAAGGGGCGGAAGTAACGTCCTTTGCGAGCTGTAAATCCTATCGCTCTCCCTTGAGGGGGAGGGCAGGGTGAGGGTGGAGTCTCACGATTGATGAACCCCCCGGCGCTGGCGCGTCCAGTCACTGACTCGCTCACACTCGCTGGCGCTCGCGCGAGCCCGGCGCCGCTGGCAGGCGGCGCGTTTCGAGTCCCTTACGCACAGTGCGCAGGCACTGTGCTCCTGGGCTTGAAATGCAAAGAGCCGCAAAAGCGGCTCTTTGCAACAATTGGTGCCCAGGAAGGGACTCGAACCCCCACGGTGTTACCCGCTAGTACCTGAAACTAGTGCGTCTACCAATTCCGCCACCTGGGCAGGTGCAAAATCACGCAAGCGAAGCTTGCAAAACAAACGCAACCCGAAGGTTGCTAAGCAAAGTATAAATCGCCTAGAGCAAAACTCAAAATTGGCCCTGGCATTCAAGGAAAGTAAAGAACAAGCCGCATGGCAAAAACGAAATCAAGCAATCCCACCCTGCAAATGGCGCCTGAACGCGTTGTGCAGGCCATTTCAACGGCCAGCGCGCCGCTTTCACTCGATGAGCTGGCATTGACCCTAGACGTGCCGCTGCGCGACCTCGACCAGCTCAATAGTTTGTTGGCTGAACTGCAACGCGCGGGGCGCGTATTGGTCAACCGCAAAGGGCTGCTGCTGCTGCCTGCCCGCGCGGATCTGATTGTGGGCAAAGTGCAGGGCCACCGCGATGGCTTTGGCTTTTTGATCCGCGAAGACGGTGGGCCGGACGTCTATCTGCCGGCCAAAGAAATGGTTAAGGTGCTGCACGGCGACCGCGTACTGGTCAAGCAGATTGGCACCGACAAACGCGGCAAGCCTGAAGGCGTGATCGCAGAAGTGATCGAGCGGCGCACCGACAAATTGGTGGGCCGCTATCTGGTGGAGCGCGGCATTACCGTAGTCGTGCCGGAAGATCAGCGCATCAAGCATGACATTTTGGTGCCGCCATCTGAATCCGGCGGCGCGCAGCCTGGCCAGGTCGTGATGGTGCGCATCATCGAGCAGCCGTCGCGTTATACGCAGCCGCTCGGCAAAGTGGTGGAAGTG
>JBJOQV010000387.1:0-3621 GCA_046049785.1 Pseudomonadota bacterium | reverse complement strand
CTCCTTCACACGCTCGTCCCAGTAAGGCATGGTGATGGAGATGCCATTGCTCTTCGTGGCCGATGTCAAGTGCATCGCCGGGCGCTTTGCTGCCTGCTCGAAGGCAAACTTGAGCACCCGGTCTACGCCGGTGCGCGTCATCACGGTTTCTTGGATGACGAGCTCGCGCGGCGTGCCTTCAAACATGCGCCCGCCGATGCTGGAGTATTCGCCCTCGGTATTCTCGCGCACGATCAGCATGTTGATGTCGCCAGGTTTGCGGCCCGCCAGCGGTGTTTTGATGCCCGGCATCAGTTTGGCGGGGCGCACGTTAACGTATTGATCAAATTCACGCCGGAATTTCAGTAGGCTGCCCCACAGCGACACATGATCGGGCACCGTGGCCGGCCAGCCGACTGCGCCAAAAAAAATCGCATCGCATTTGGCCAGCTGCGCTTTCCAATCATCGGGCATCATCTGCCCGTGCTTGACGTAGTAGTCGCAACTGGCAAAGTCAAAATGCTCGAACTGCAGGTCAATGCCAAATTTGCGCGCCGCTGCATCCAGCACGCGCAAGCCTTCCGGCACAGTTTCTTTGCCAATGCCGTCACCGGCAATCACTGCAATATTGTGGGCCATGGTTTTCCTTCAAACTGTTAGAGAAATTGATTGATTTGCGCCAGCAGCGCCTCCGGCGCTTCTTCGGGGATGTAGTGACCGCAAGGCGCGGTATTGCCGCGCACGTTCACGGCGTACTGTCGCCATATATTTAACGTGTCGAAGCACTGCGCAACCACACCGTGGGCACCCCATAAAACCAGCAGCGGGCACCGCACTTTTTCACCGGCCTGGCGGGATTCGCGGTCGTGTTCCAAATCAATCGTGGCAGCGGCGCGATAGTCTTCGCAAATCCCTTCCGCCCAGCCGGGCAGCTGTGCGCAGCGCAGATATTCGGCCATCGCTGCCGGTGCAAATGCGGAAAGGCCTGCATGCCGGCTGCCCATTACGCTTGTGACGTACAACTCAGGATCGGCCGCGATCATCCGCTCCGGCAGCGGCGCGCGCTGGATCAAGAAGAACCAGTGCCAGTACTTGCGGGCAAATAGTTCGGTGGTGCCTTCGTACATCGCCAGCGTAGGCGCAATGTCCAGTAATACCGCGCGCTCCGCCGCCTGAGGATGGTCCAACATGAGCCGGTGGGCAACGCGCGCGCCGCGGTCATGCGCGAGCAAGCGAAACGTTGGCAACCCAAGCTGCTGCATCAGCGCCACCATGTCCTGCGCCATCACGCGCTTGCTGTAGGGCGCATGATCCTCAGTGGCCGGCGGCCGCGTGGTATCGCCATAGGCGCGAATATCCGCCAGCACCACGGTGAAGCGTTTGATCAGCTCCGGAGCGACCTTGTGCCAGATCACGCGCGTTTGCGGATGGCCGGCCAGGCATAGCAGCGGCGGCCCGGCACCACCGATGGAGTAGTGCACCGCGACGCCGTTGACATGGGCAATCCCGTGCGTAAAGCCTGGCAACAATTCATTCAAAGCATTCATGCACAAAGTGTAGACCGGCTGCGCACATGCGGAATGCGTGACAAATCATTTGATTCGTTCTATCTTGTTATGAATGATCCATCAAACTGATCTTGAACTTGTTGCCACACTCGCGCGCGAAGGCAGCATTGCCCGCACCGCACGCGCGCTCAATCTTTCTGCGCCGGCAGTGAGCAAGCAGCTTGCCGCGCTGGAGGCGCGGCTGGGCGTGCGGCTGATTTCACGCACCACCCGGCGCATGAGTTTTACCGATGAAGGCGAACTGTTTCTCACGCAGGCGCAGCGCATCCAGGCCGATCTTCAAGCATTGCAAGAGCGTCTTGCCAGCCGCAAAGAAACCCCGCGCGGGCTGCTGCGCGTTGGTGCCACGCTGGGGTTCGGCCGCCGGCATTTGGCGCCGATTCTGTCTGATTATGCGCGCCGCTATCCTGAGACGTCGGTGCAGCTGCACTTGTCCGATGCCATTCAATCGCTGGCGCAGACCGGGTTTGACGTAGTGATCCGCCTGGGCGAGCCGCAAGATGGCCGCTTTGTGGCAACGCGCATCGCCCCCAACCGCCACATGCTCGTGGCCAGCCCTAAATTGCTGCGGCGCTTGCCGGTGCCGGTCAAGCCGGCCGACTGCGCCAAGCTGCCCGCCATTGTGATCCGCGAAAATGAAGCTCCGTTTGATGTGTGGACGTTTCGCAAAGGCCAGGCCGTACATCACGTCAAGGTGCGCAGCGTGATGGCCTGCAATCACGGAGAGGTGGCGCTTGCCTGGGCGCTGGATGGCCATGGCATGCTGATGCGCTCGGAGTGGGACGTGGCCGAGCACGTGCGTGCCAAGCGGCTGCGCGTGCTGCTGCCGGAGTGGAGCACGCTGGATTCGGATTTCTATGCGCTGTATTCGCGTGACGCGGCGCAAATCAGCCGCGTGCGGGCATTCATTGAGCTACTCAAATCCAGATTAAACAACCCGCCCTGGAGGCAATGATGCAATATCCATGCGCCTTTCCAGCCAAAAATGGCTCAAAACCCGCATGGATATTGCGTAGAGCACTTCTAGTGCTGCAGGATTTTGCTCAGGAAGTACTTCGCCCGCTCGCTACGCGCATCCGGATTGCCGAAGAATTCTTCTTTCTGGCAATCTTCGATGATCTTGCCCTGATCCATAAAGATCACGCGATGGCTGACTTTGCGGGCAAAGCCCATCTCATGCGTGACACACATCATGGTCATGCCGCTCTTGGCTAGATCCACCATCACGTCCAGCACCTCGCCGACCATTTCAGGATCGAGCGCTGAAGTAGGCTCATCGAACAGCATGACGATCGGGTCCATCGCCAGCGCACGCGCGATTGCGACGCGCTGCTGCTGACCGCCAGAGAGTTGGCCGGGAAATTTGTCTTTGTGCGCGATCAACCCAACCCGGTCAAGAAACTTCAAGCCGTGCTCACGCGCCTGATCGGGCGAGCGGTTCAGCGCCTTGATTTGGCCCAGCGTCAGGTTCTCGGTCACCGACAAATGCGGGAACAGCTCAAAATGCTGAAACACCATCCCAACGCGGGCACGCAGCTTCGGCAGATCGGTCTTGGGATCATGCACCGCAATGCCGTCGACGAAAATCTCGCCTTTTTGAAACGGCTCCAATGCGTTGACGGTCTTGATCAGCGTGGACTTACCCGACCCCGATGGGCCGCACACCACCACTACCTCGCCCTTCTTGACCGAGGTAGTGTTGTCTGTGAGCACCTGAAACTTGCCGTACCACTTGGAGACATTTTTGATTTCAATCATGATCAGTATTCCTTTTTACTGCGCTTTTTCTCAACGAGTTCACCCTCACCCTGCCCTCTCCCTTCGAGGGAGAGGGTTGGCAATGTCAGCGAATGATGGCAATTTTCTTTTGCAGCTGCTTCACCAGCAAGGACAGGCCAAAACAGATAATGAAGTACACCACCGCAACGGTGATGTACATCTCCAGCGGCCGGCCGTCGCGCTTGGCCACAAAGTCGGCTGCGCCAAAGAAGTCCTTGATCGACAGCACACTAACCAGCGATACGTCCTGAAACAGAATGATGGTCTGTGTCAGCAGTACCGGCAGCATGTTGCG
>JBJOQV010000386.1:0-7422 GCA_046049785.1 Pseudomonadota bacterium | reverse complement strand
GTTCCGGAGCAGCGCTTGGCAGGCGCAGACTGCTTGCGATCATTCGCTGCGTTTGCTGCGCCACTGCATCTTCAATAGCAAAGCGCACCAGCCCAGTCGCCGCGCGCTGCGACTGCGCCGCTTGCCACGCAGTGCTTGCGTCGTGCCAGGCCTGCGCATCACACAGCCATGCGGCGGCTGCCTCAAGCACGCGTGGTCGCTCTTGCCGCCAACCCTGCACACAGTCAAGCAAGGTCTGCAGCACAGAGCCAGTCACCGGATGATCGATACCTTGGCGGTGCAGCGCCCAGAACAGCCAAATGCGTGAATCCAGCACATCCCAAGGGTCCGCCCGGCCCGGCAGGTCTTGCGCCGCGCTGGCAAGCTGCGCGGCGGCCTGCTCAAAATTTCCCAGGCACACGTGGATCTTGCCGCGCTGAAACAGCAGCACCTCTTCCATGTTGGGCAACGACGCGCGCTCGACCAAGTCACTGGCGCGCGCCAGCAATTCGCGCGCAGAATCGGCCTGCGCGTTGCAGCATTGCATCCATGTTTGGCGCAGCAAAATATGCAGCAGGCGGCTTGGCTGCGCTTGACCGCGCTGTTCAAGCCCAAACGCAAAGCGCGAAAGCCGCTGCGCCCGCTGCGGGCGGCCCAGGTACTGGGCGAGCAAGGCCAGGTTGCTTACAGCGGATACGCGCGCTTGCATCTTCTGGTGCTTGAACAAGGCATCGCAGGTTGTCCATTCAACATGGGCCGCTTGCAAATCGCCTGATTGCAGTTGGCACACCCCCAGGTTGATGCGGATTTTTTGCAGCAGCTCTTGGTTTTGCTTGGCCAATGCGTATTGGCGCGCCTGCGTTAACACCTTGATGCCGGACTGCGGAGCGCCAAGCGCCACCACGGTGCCTGACAGCAGCAAGCTCGCGCGCGCGTGCAGCTGTTCATCGCCGGCAATCTCTGCGCAATTGATCGCCTGCTGAGCGCATGCGTTGGCCTGCGAAGGGTTGGCGGATGAAACAAAGTAGTAGCCCAGCACCAGCAGGAGGTAACCACGCTCTGCCATGGGCAACACCTCGGCTGCTGCGCGCGCGCGCAGCACCCAACGTGCCGCGTTGCTGTAAGCGCCAGCGCGCGTCCAATACAGCGCAAGCCGGCTCACCATCCTGATGACAGCCTGTACGTCGCCGGCCGCATCGGCGAGCTCCAGCGCTTTGAAAAAGCCGGTGTGATGCGCGCTAAAGCCGCGCATGGCCAAAGCAGCTTGGCCTTTTTCCAACCGCGCGTGCAGCGTTTCTGCAAGACCGCTCAGGTAGGTTACGAACGCGTGTGCGTCGGCCTGCTGCTCTTCGGCATCACGCGGGTGCTGGGCCAAAAACTCGCGCGTCAAACTATGCAAGCCGTAGGCTGGCGCATCACCGCCGGTTGCTGATTGCGGTGACACCAGACCGGCTTCCACCAACACGCGCAGCGCATGCGCGACATCTTGCACCGCGCTTGCACACACTGCACCGGCGGCCTGTGCGTCAAACGGTTCGGTAAACAAGGCCAGCGCATGCAGCGCCCGCTGCTGCCCGGCATCCAGCAGCGCAAAGCTCCAGGCCATGGATGCGACCAGTGAGCGATGGCGCTGCGGCCGGTCTTGCCCGCCGCCTGCGATCAGGCGCTCTTGCTCCTGCGCGAGCGCCTGGCGCAGGCCGCGCACGCCATACATCGGCAAACGTGCCGCGGCCAGTTCCAAGGCCAGCGGCAACCCATCAAGCGCCTGCACAATCGCCTGCACATCCGCGCGGTCTTCAGGGGCCATGACAAACTGCGGCTGCACAGCCACGGCACGGTGCACGAACAGCTCCATGGCGGTGTTGACCGCGCCGGGATGCGCTTGAGCGCCGAGCGTGGGGACTTGGAGCACGCACTCGGCTACTGCATTCAGGCGGATGCGGCTGGTACACACAATCGTGAGCAGCGGGCAGGCTTGCAGCAAGGGTGTAAGCAGCTCAACGCTGGGCAAGACATGCTCGAAGTTATCCAGCACCAGCAGTAGATGCTTGTCCCGTAAAAACTGCGCGATCAACTCTGGCAGCGGCCGATGCGGTTGCTCGCGCACACCCAGCGCGCGGGCGATGCGCTCGGGCACGCCCGCGTTGTCCACCTCTGCCAACGCCACAAAACAGGTGCCGTGCCTGAACTTGCCGTTGATCTCATGCGCCAGGCGCATTGCCAGTTGCGTCTTGCCCACACCGCCCACACCCAGCAAGGTAAACAGCCGCCACGTACCCTCGGTCAGTTGGCGGCCGTAGCGCGCAATCAGCGCATCGCGCCCGATCAACTGCGCCACTGGTGCGGGCGCATAGAAGCGCACTTCTTCGGCTTCGCTTTTGCCGGCCACTTGCAATGGCCGCACCGGCGGGCTATTTGCGATGCTTACGGCTGAGGGCGCAGCGTCTTGCACGCTTTGCATCGCCTGCCGGTACGCGCGCAGTGTCGCCTCGCTCGGCACGCAGGCAAAAGCGCGCATGAGGGCCTGCTTGCATTGGGCAAACTGGCTGTCGGCCTGCGCGAGTTGACCGGCGCGGCCGTACAGCTCGATCAACGCGCGGTGGGCCGACTCCTCCGCCGGCAAGTGCTGCAAGATACGCTGCAAAGCGTTGACTGCGGCCAGTTGATTGCCGGTGCGCAGATACGCCTGGGCCAGCGCGTGCAGGCCATTGGCATGGCGCTGCGCAAGATGGCTGCGATACTGCTCCAGCGCCGCATCGTCCATGTCACCGGGCAACAAAACGCGGTATAGCGCCAGTGCCTGCTCAAGTGCATGTGCATCGTGCGGCATGCCGCAGGCTGCATCCATCGCCAGCTCGAACTGCTGGGCATCCAACCACAACGCATCACTGCCGCACAACCGCAGCGCCGTGCCGGCCAATTGCACCGCGCGCGCTGCCCCTTCGCCACCCAGCACCTGGTTGAGCAAATACACCTGATGATGCAGCCGTTGGCGTGCTTTGGCGGGCGCATCCACGTCAGGCCAAAAAACGCTGCACACCTCTTCTGTGGACAACGTATGACCGGGTGCGACCAAGAGCAGCTTGAACAGGCGCACGACGCTGGGTCTGCGCCAGTCGGCAATAAGCACGCCATCGCGCAGCACCTTGAACTCGCCCAACACAAAACACTGCAAATGCATGCGCGACCATCCGGGACTTCACCCTGCGGACAGCATTGGAGAGCGTTTGGAGAGTGCCGCCGCGTAGGATTTGTTGATGTTTAGTCGACAGATTACTGAGTGCTGCGCTGCAACGCGATACCGCACAGAGGGGTACGTGGAGGGGTATACAGCGGCAAAAAAGCTCGCGGCGTTGCATTGAAGACAATTCAAAGCAAGAAGCGCTTAATTTTTAAGTACACCGCGCAGTATCCATGCGGGTTTTGGGGCAAAACTGCCTGAAAAACTGCATCAATACTGCGTAAGGCCAAATTTTTAGGAGGTGGTCATGAATCCGACAGAAAAACCGATGATGCAGTGGGGGCGGCGGTCAGCCAACGCTTTGCTGGCGATGTGCGCCGTGCTTGCCCTGAACGGCTGCGGCGGCGGCGGTGGCGGCGGCAGCAGTCCACCACCAGTGGGTGGCGGCACGCCAACTCCTTCGCCATCGCCCTCGCCCAGTCCTTCGCCTTCACCCTCGCCCACCACCGGCACCATCGTGGGCAAGGCCGTTTCCACCGTGGACGATTCACCGATTGCGGGCGTTGATGTGTCTGTGGGTGCGATCACCGCGAAAACCGCAGCCGATGGATCGTTTCAACTCGCCGGTGTCGCGCCTGGCACGCGCGTTGTGACGCGTGCGTCATCGGCCAACCATGCGCAAACCGCAGTGATCACCCAAGTCACCGCAGGCCAAAGCACGCGCGTGCGCATTGTGCTAACGCCGGTGGGTACAACAGCGAGCGTACCGGTCGCATCCGGCGGCGTGGTGTCTGTGCCCAATTCCCCTGCGCAGGTCAGCCTGCCGGCCAACGCGCTGGTGGACTTTGCAACGCGCGCACCCATCACCGGAGACGTGACCGTGCGGCTGACGCCGATTGATCCCGCACGCGATCCCAGTGCCATGCCAGGCGATTATCTGGCGCAGCCGGGCAGCGGAACTGCGCCCACGCCGATTGAAAGCTTTGGCGCCATCAAAGTGGATATCCGCGATGCCAGCGGCAAGCGGGTGGACCTTGCGGCCAATCAGACGGCGACGATCCGCATCGCTGTGTCCTCGCGCAGCGCCGATATTCCGGCCACTATGCCGCTGTACTACTTCGATGAAGACAAAGGGCTGTGGGTGCAGGAAGGTTCAGCCACGCTCAAAGGCAGCGGCACCGACCGCTACTACGAAGGCACGGTGAGCCACTTCACCACCTGGAACTGCGACCGCCCGCTGGAAACCATCATTGTGCGTGGCTGCGTGGTCGATGCCGCCGGCAATCGCGTGGCGGGCGTTGACGTCAACTCCGAAGGGCTGGACTACAGCGGCGATGCATCCCGCATCACCAATGCAAGCGGCGACTTTGAGGTGCCGATGCGGCGCGGCGGACTTGCAGCGATCTACGGCGAACGCGATACGCAGTTCACCAACATCGTGCGCGCCGGGCCGTCACAAACCGACATTGTCTTGCCGGAGTGCCTGCGCTTGAGCGCCGCCGGCGTAGTCACGCCGCCGGTGATTGTCAGTCCACCGCAGAGCATCACCAAAACGGTTGGCGACCTGGTCTTTTTCTCGGTACAAGCCATCGGCACGCCTGCGCTGCGCTATCAATGGAGCCGAAACGGCCAGGCCATCACAGGCGCTACCTCGCCAGTGCTGTTCTTCACCGCGGCGCTCGCGGATAACGCTGCGGTCTACACCGTCACCGTGTCAAACGCCGCGGGCAGCGTGACCAGCCCGGCCGCGACCTTGACTGTGAACGGCCTGAGCCTTCCAGCCATCACCACCCAACCTGCGAATGCCGCAGGGGTTGTCGGCGGATCGGCAGTGTTCAGTGTCTCTGCAACCGGTGGCAGTCTGCAATATCAATGGCGCCGCAACGGCGCACCCATCAGCGGCGCCACTGCGGCGTTCTATGTCACGCCCGCACTCGCGCTGACGGACAGCGGCGCCACATTCGACGTGGTCGTATCAAACACTGTGGGTAGCGTCACCAGCGCAGCAGCCACGCTCACCGTCACGCCCAACAACACCGCGCAGCAAGAGGCCTTGATCCGCCTGGCTTTCCTGGGTTTTGAATTCATCGGCTTGGCGCAAGCCAGCTTCCTGACGCTGGATGACGACAGCTTGTTTATGTCATCGGCGCAGACCTGCAGCGCCGGCGGCTCGGTTGCGGCCACGCTCAACGGCAGCGCGATCACAGTAGGCGCCGCACTGCCAACCGGCAACAACACACTGGCGGCCACGTTTACCAACTGCGCGACCGACAGTTTTGAAACCTACAGCGGCGTTTCCTCGGCGCAATACAACATCACCGGCTCACTCACGGGCAATTTCACCGCGAGCGGAACAGGCACCATGACAAGCATGCGGCGCGTGAGTACCAACGGCCAAACGCCACCGACGGTTGAAACGGACGTTACCGGCAACGGCAATGTGGGCTACACCGGCAGCCAAACTGTTGCAGGCGCGCAGATCACCAATGAATTCACCGCAACGCCGGCAGCCGGCGCAACGCTGCGCAGCGGACTGACCAATCTCACGGCGACGGCAGTATCCGGGTCACTTACGGGCAGAGGCGTGGAGACTGTGCTGGCAGGCGGCATGCTGCGCACCGACCTCTCCCGCTTTGGTGCTACGGCCTACACCTTCACCGTGGGCAGTAATACTTACGTGACCAATGGCCTGCTGGAAATCAGCTTTAACGGCGCCACAGTTACCGTCACCGGCGCCATTACGGTCACCGAGAACGGCACGCAGATCGGCCGCATCTTTGCCGATGCCAACGGCGTGCTGCAGATCGAAGTCAACGGCCAGATCGTGCCGTTTGGCAAACCGGCCGCAGCGATGTCCAAGCGCCGTTAGCGGTGCAAGCTGCCCAGTGCATTCATGGTTGGCCTGGGTAGCCCGCTGTAGTTGCTCTACGCAATATCCATGCGGTTTTTGAAGCAAAATCGCCTCAAAAACCGCATGGATAAAGCGTAGATGCCTCTTTACATTTGCCGCACCGTCTGGATTACAGAATCTGCGGCTCGGGTTCCAGCGCCACACCAAACCGCTTGTGCACCGCGGCGCGTATTTCGTCGGCCAGTACAACTACGCCCGCACCGGTCGCGCCACCGCGGTTCACGAGCACCAGCGCTTGCTTGTCATGCACGCCAACACCGCCGCGCAGCGCACCTTTAAAGCCGCATTGATCAATCAACCAGGCGGCAGCCAGTTTGGCGGTTCCCTGCGCTTGCGGATACACCGGTAGCGTTTCGTACATCGTTTTAAGTCGCGCAGCCTCGCCGCTGCTGACCACCGGATTCTTGAAAAAACTGCCGACGTTGCCAATCACTGCCGGGTCGGGCAGCTTGGCGCTGCGCACCGCGACGACCACGTCAAACACATCCTGCGGCGTGGGCGACGCGACGGCGCGCTGCTCCAGAGCGCGCGTCACATCGGCATAGCCCGTCACCGGCTGCCAGCGCTTGGGCAGCGCAAAGGTCACGCTGGTGATCACGTATTTGCCTGCTGCCGCGTGTTTGAACACGCTGTCGCGGTAGCCAAACTGGCAGGCGGCCAGATCAAACTGCGCAGTCTTGCCGGTGGCAATCTCCAGCGCGTTGAGCCAGGCGAACCGTTCTTTCAGCTCAAGCCCATACGCGCCGATATTCTGGATTGGCGCAGCGCCGACCGTGCCGGGAATGAGCGCGAGATTTTCAAGGCCGGGCCGCCCCATGGCGAGCAAGCGCGCCACCGTGTCATGCCAGGGTTCGCCGGCGCCGGCCTCGAGCAGCCAGGCATCGGCAGTTTCACCGACCGGCGCAAGCCCCGGTAGCCGCGGCGCGATCACGCAGCCGTCAAAATCGGCAGTGAAAATCAGGTTGCTGCCGCCACCCAGAATAAGCTGCCGCGGCGCCTTGGCAAAACGCGCATCGGCCAGTGCGGCCTGCAGATCAGGCAGCGTGTGCACCTCGCAAAACCAGCGTGCGCGCGCCGGCAGGCCAAAGGTGTTCAAGCGCTGCAGATCATGGTTTTCAAGGAATTTCATCGGTAACAGGATTGTAGGCGGCGGCGCAACCGCTACGATGCGGATATCAAGAAACAGGAGCAGGCAATGCCTTCGTTTGACGTACTGTGCAAACCCAATCTGGTCGAGCTGAAAAATGCTGTCGATCAGGCCAACAAAGAAATCGCCACGCGCTTTGACTTCAAAGGCTCCGACGCACGGATTGAACACACGGACAAAGCGCTCACCGCCTATGCGGACGAT
>JBJOQV010000385.1:0-2875 GCA_046049785.1 Pseudomonadota bacterium | reverse complement strand
TTCACCCGCGTCTTGAAGCCGCTTTCCGCCAGCATTGTGTTTTTGTCGCTGATGGCCGCCTGTGGTGGCGGCGGATCGGATGGCAGTGCTGCGCCGCCCGTGAGCGGGCCATCGCCAGGGCCAACCACATCACCTGCACCGTCGCCGGGGCCGACCGCATCGCCCGCGCCAGGGCCAACGACTTCACCCGCACCATCGCCTGGGCCAACCGCGTCACCTGCGCCATCACCCGGTCCAACCGCACCGCCCGCGCCCTCGCCAGGGCCCACGGCCTCGCCTGCGCCTTCACCCGCACCAACGCCTGGCCCAACAGCATCACCCGCCCCCACGCCTACGGCACCACCCGTCGCCGGCAGCGCACCCAAAATCGCCGATTGCGATGTGTTTCCCACCACCTCGATCTTCAACACCCGCATTGATGACACCGCCAAGTTTCCGGTGCATCCAAACAGCAGCACCTGGATCAACAGCGTTGGCGCAGGCACCCCCTTCAAGGCAGACTGGGGCCAGGTAGAGAACCAGCAAGATCTGGCCAATTACTTTGGCATTCCGTACAACATCGTGGACAACACCAAGACCAGTTGGCCCACCGTGTCCTTTGACATCATTGACCCGCGCGATTCCAACGGCGCCGGCGTGCCGGACGAAAGCGATTGCGCCGTGCCAAACGGCGCTGGCGGCTACAACATCAAGCAAAACTGCGCTACCTTGCCCGCGGCGCAGCGGCGCTTCCCGTTCCCCAATGACAACATCATCAAGGCCGAGCACGGCGCCTGCAACGACCCGCTCAACCCCCAGTGCGGCGGCGACCGGCACATTCTCATGCTGGAGCAGGGCGCCTGCAAACTGTGGGAGAGCTACTACACCTACAAGCCCAATACTCAGTGGTTCGCCTACTCCACCGCCGCGTGGGACTTGAAGAGCAACGCCATGCGGCCCGACGGCTGGACTTCCGGCGACGCCGCCGGCCTGCCCATCCTGCCGCTGCTCGTGCGCATTGATGAAGCCAACGCTGGCCAGATCAACCACGCCCTGCGCTTTACCTTAAGCGGCTCCAACGGCTACGTATGGCCAGCCAGCCACCGCGCCGGCAACAACACCGCGCGGCCACCCTTTGGCGTGGTGATGCGCCTGAAATCCAGCTTTGTCATCCCCGCCAACTGGACTACCCAGGCCAAAGCGATTGCCCGCGCCATGCAGCAATACGGCCTGTACTTTGCCGACAACGGCAGCAACTTCTTCGTGCAGGGCGAACCCAGCACGCAGTGGAACGACGCCACCTTCAGCCAACTGCGTTCCATCAACATGGGCAGCATGGAGTTTGTCGATCTAGGCGCCATCACGCGCGATGCGCGCTTTTCAAACCGGTCTTATCAGGCGAGTTGGCCGTGAGGTAGGTAAGCGCTGATGAAGTCCCCCGTTCGGGCTGAGCCTGTCGAAGCCCACTTGTAAGCCTTTGATTTGATTCAACTGTTCGCAAATGCGCTTTTTCAGCCAAAAATGCCTCAAAACCCGCATGAAAACTGCGTAGAGTGCCATGAATCCCCTCTCCCGCCTGCAGGAGAGGGTTAGAGCCTGCCCCGGACTCGATCCGGGGGTAAGGGTGAACCGCCACGCGTTCAAATGCCTTCACGCAATATCCATGCGGTTTTTGAGGCAAAAATGGCTGAAAACCCGCATGGATATTGCGTAGAGCATCCAGAGACCATCGTCATTGCGAGCGCAGCGAAGCAATCTTCAATCGCTCAACTCCGCGCCGCCCGCCACCCGCTCACGCATTTGTAGGATTGGCGCACTCAATCAGCCGCGGATACGCTCTTCGCCTACATCAAGAATTCGTGGGCAGGGAGCTGAAGCATGCAGATTGGTCGAATCCTCAAAAAATCGTTTCTCGTCGCGGTTCTGTTTTGCACACTTTTCGGCAACGCCGCTCTTGCTATCAACGGTCAAGATCTCATCCCGGCTTCGAGTAAGACCTATCTAACTAATGTGTGCGATCAGCCATCGTTGACGTCTTTTAGCACGCGTGACGCAGCATGCGGCGCGATCTACACGGCGTTAAAGCGTATCCACCCGGAGCGACAGACTGCCTGCGGCGTGGTTGATGCCTTGACAACGGTGGCTCCAACCGAAAATCAGGGTGGTTTTCAATGCGGGATGAACAAAGACCCTGGACTGCGACCCAGTGTGGACGCGAACGGGGCCTTGATTTGCCTGCCGCCGTATCCTTTGCAGTTTGTCGCGTGCGGCGGCGCTGTTCGGTATACCTGCCCGCCCGATTCGGTTGATCAGGGCAACGGCACGTGCGACTGCAAAGAAGGTTTTGTGCCAGTGGGCGGTCAATGCGTCCCAAAGCAAGACAAGACCACGTGCAACATCGCGCACCCCGTCAAACCCGCCACGGGTGCAAAGGTGCTGAACTTTGTCGCCTACGAAGGTGCTGGTTCCGCGCCGCTGAATCTGGCCCACTTCTACAATTCTCAAGCAGTCGCAATGCCTGGTTTAGCTCTGCGCGTGTGGCGGCACAGTTTTGACCGCCAGGTCGTCAAACCACCGTCGTTGGGTGCCGACCTCAATACTCGATTGGTGACTCGTGCCGATGGAATTTTGGATGTGCAAATCGCGGCCGTAGGTGGCAACGTGTTCTCTTCAGCGCTCGGCTTTAAAGACACCCTCGCCGAACTCAAAGACACTGCCGGTCTCACCACCGGCTACACCTACAACATTTTTGAAGACGACTCCGTAGAAACCTACTCCGCGGCCGGCCAGCTCCAATCCATCAAAGCCCGCAACGGCTGGACCACCACGCTCACGTATAGCGACGCCACCACGCCAGTAGCCAACTACCTCTCCGGATCAACCGTGGCCCAACCCG
>JBJOQV010000384.1:0-4299 GCA_046049785.1 Pseudomonadota bacterium | reverse complement strand
GTCAAAAAGATGTCACCTGCGTTGCCAGAAAGTGACTTCAGGCCAGCTCCATCAACTTGTTTGAATGGCAGGTTAAAACTCAGGCTCAACACGATTCCCACACGCATGACCACCCGTTTGTCTGTGATGGTGTACACCGCCGTTTTGGCAGACAGGCGGGCAAGCCAGAAAATCGCGAGCCATGCTGCGGCAAACACCGGCAGTACCCAAAGTACCGCCTTTATCGCAAGCGACCACTCAGAGGTATCTGAAAACACGAATGCGCCGCGCAGCATCAGGAGCAAGGCAAAATATGCCGCCAGCTTGCGAGTGTGGAACGCATGCCGCGCCAGCAGACGGCTATCTGGAGAACCCTGCCACAGGATGCGTTCACCTGCGGGCAAAGGCTCGGGAAGGCCGCGCTGCGCTTTCAGATCGTGCTCGTGGCTGGCCCGCAGCGTACTCATATCAGCGGCTCTTGGCGATGCGGCTCAGCGTAGAGCGTGCCAGCGCCGAAGTAAGCAGTAATTTTCTCCTCCTCCAGCATGGTGACCTGATCGGCCTGCTTGATGCCCGGAACTTGAGCGAACTGCTGTGCCGTAAGTGCATTGACTTTGACGTCTTTTCTGCCGATATCTGAAAAAGCCACAGGGACAAGCACGCTACGCGACCCGCTTGGCGTCGATACGCTCGCTTCGAGGTAGCGGAACATCATTTCCGAGTGATCCAGCCAAAGCTCTGTCACTTTGCCGGCTACTTTGCCATCAGCGCCGATGAGGTTCATCCCGTGTGGATCCGGGTCGCCCTGCGCGACGGAGTATCCGCTCCTGGCACGTAAAGGCACGATCTTGGGATGACCTTCGTAGTCGGTTTCAGGTACATCGGCACGATCCGCCCAGGCCCCTGGACCAACGCCTGCTAAGAGCGGATCGCCAGTGGGCACCAGAGGAGAGCCCGCCCAGTGATGAGCCGGAATTGCGTTTAGCGGTTGCGCAGACCGTTTGTCATTGGGCACTGTTACTGAGTGGCCATTCGCAAGATGAAATGTCTTTTGCGGAGGCATATCGAATACGCCAGTGCTTTCGACTGTGTCCCCACGCATATTGGTGGATTCCAGCGGAAAACCTTCGCGTTTGCTTTCTCTCTGCAAGTAATAGATGAGTCCTGCGAAAAACACCCAAAACACATAGAGCAATACCTGCGCGACATCCAGGTATCCAGTTATTGCGCCAGTTCCCATGGTGAGACCTCCTTAGAGTAACTATCGGCTAGCCGGGGAATTCAGCCAAGCCAAACCTAGACTGCGGAACTGATCGGCTTGATGCCGTCGTGCTGACCAGCGGCCCAAGTGCGATCAAAGTGACAAACAGCAAAAAGAGTTCCAAGTGGTACACAAAGCTGTAACCTGTTGCGGTATTTTGCAGCGCGATGCCCAGTGCACCCGCTGTGGCCAAGCTCGAGACAATATCGCGCAGCGCGCCGCCCAAAAAAACTGCGGCGCCTGCGCAGGTTGCCTGCACAGCGCCCCAGGCACCCAGGGCCATACCCGTGAACCCATGAGACTCCAGATCCATTGCAGCGGTGAGTGTGCCTACCGTGAAAAGCCCGCCGCCAAATCCAATGAGGCTTGCGCCGGCGCGAAACAAAAGCGGAGCTTGTAGCGGTTCGGCGAAGATCACTAATGAGAACGCGACTGTGCCAACCAACACCCCCAGCGCCGCAAGCCGCAGCGGATGGGCACCGCACAAGAGCTGCCTACTTGCTATGCCAAATGCGAACAGCGCTCCGAGCGCCATGAGTGCAGTCAATGTGGTGGTGCTGCCTACGGGCAAATGAAGTATCTCGCCACCGTACGGCTCAAGAATAATGTCCTGCATGCTGAATGCGGTAGTGCCTAAGCCGACTGCCAGCAGAAAGCGCATCGGCCGGCCGGCGGTTGAAAACTCTTGCCAAGACTGTCTGAAGCTTGGCTGGAGTGTGGATTTTGGCGTTGTATTTGGTCTGCGTGCCTCTTGCTTCCACAATGCAAACAAGTTCAGTACTAAGGTCACTAGCGCCGCGCCTTGAACCACCTGAATCAATCGGTAATTGCTGAAGTTGTCCAGCAAGTGGCCAAAAAGCACGCCAAAAAAGACCATGCCGAGTAAAAGCATGACATACATGAGGGCTACAACGCGTGGACGCGTTTGGCTTGTTGACAAATCAGTTGCCAGCGCCAGTCCTGTAGTTTGCGTAATCTGCGCACCCGCGCCCGCTATCAAGAAGGCGAGCGCTGCACTGATCTGGCCGATCCATATCGGCGCTCTGCCAGGATCAGACAGAAGAATGAGGGCGAATGGCATGAAGGCTAAGCCACAGAACTGCAGCATGGTTCCGAGCCAAATGTACGGAACGCGCTTCCAACCGAGCACTGATCGATAAGTATCCGATCGGAATCCAATCAGTGCGCGAAACGGAGCAAAAAGCAAAGGTACTGCCACCATTAGCGAGACGAGCCACGCCGCCACGCCCATCTCGACAATCATGACGCGGTTAAGCGTGCCGACCATAAGCACCGAAACCATACCGACTGATACCTGGAACAGCGCGAGCCGCAGCAAACGCGGCAGCGGCAGATCAAGCGTCGCTGCATCGGCAAAGGGCAGATAACGCGGGTTGATTTGCATCAGTGCGCGAATACCCAGCGGAACGCGCTTGCTCATTTTCTGACAAGCTCCATTGCCTGTGACGTATAAAAGCCGCTCGCAATTCGCGTGGTGCGGCCTTGCGTCCAGATTTGCAGCGCCGGATCGGACGCGATATGTCCGCGCAACCGGTGTTCGGAAACGGGCTCGATTGATGGCGCGCGATCGCTGCGGGGAAACAGTTTTCCGACAGCATGCATCGCTGCAAGAGCAGGTGTTCTTGGTGCGAAAGTGAACAGCATGGCGTGCTTGGTTCGAGGAGCCAAACCTGCCAGAACCTGAATAGCGTCTTTGGTGTTGTAGTGGATGAGCGAATCCATCGCAACAACGTAGTCGAATTCGCCAAGTGCGAGATTCAGCATATCGCCGTAAACGAAGTCAATGCTTCCACCATTCAGGTTCAGTGGAACCCGCTGTTTGGCAAGATCAATCAAGGTCGCGGAAAGATCGATGGCTACGACCTGCGCGCCGCGTTTGGCAGTCTCCACCGCGAAGGCGCCGGTTCCGCAACCAGCGTCAAGAATTCGCAAATTGCGCATATCGGCAGGTAACCATGACAGCAACGTCGCGCGCATTTGATCGCGACCTGCACGAACTGTGGTGCGGATTCGCCCAACAGGCGCATCTGATGTCAAGCGCGCCCAAGCCTGCACTGCAGTGCGGTCAAAGTAGGTTTCTACCTGTCCGCGGCGTTGCTGATATGAGGCTTGTGCCATCAATCGAATCCCAGCAAGTCGAAAATGTCACGATCTTTCATCGGCTCTGCGTACAAAGGCTCCGTGCCTACCCACAATGATGCAGCGAGCCTTAGATACTCTGTCTGAACAGCTTCAAGCTCTGGGGAATACTCCATTTCAAAAAGTGTGGACTTTTTTAGACGGCTGCGGCGGATCACATCCAAATCTGGAAAGTGCGCCATTGTGCGCAGTCCGACCTGCTCGTTGAATTTATCGATTTGGTCTGTAGCCGCACTACGATTGGCGATCACGCCTCCCAGCCGCACGTTGTAGTTTTTGGCTTTGGCGCCGATCGCTTGAACAATCCGGTTCATTGCAAAAATCGAATCAAAATCGTTTGCCGTGACAATCAGAGCGCGGTCTGCGTGTTGCAAGGGTGCTGCAAAGCCGCCGCACACAACATCACCTAAAACATCGAAGATAACGACATCTGTGTCTTCCAGTAAATGGTGTTCTTTCAGCAGCTTGACGGTCTGGCCGACGACATAGCCACCGCAGCCAGTACCTGCGGGCGGTCCGCCGGCCTCGACGCACATGACGCCGTTGTAGCCTTCGTAAACAAAATCCTCCGGGCGCAATTCCTCCGCGTGGAAGTCCACCGATTCCAGCACATCAATTACCGTTGGCATCAGCTTCTTGGTCAGCGTAAAGGTGCTGTCGTGCTTCGGATCACAACCAATCTGAAGTACGCGCTTTCCCAGCTTGGAGAATGCGACCGACAAATTTGAGGAGGTAGTGCTCTTTCCGATCCCGCCTTTTCCATACACAGCAAACACTTTCGCACCCACAATTTTTTGATTGGGGTCGAGTGCTACCTGGACGCTACCGTCACCATCAGGCCGCCTCGTGGATCGCTTGATTTCATTGATCGCTACCGTTGCCGTATTCATGCGGCGTTC
>JBJOQV010000383.1:0-6299 GCA_046049785.1 Pseudomonadota bacterium | reverse complement strand
GTGCCGGTGATGGCGGCGTATCTGTGTTTGATCGCGCTCGTGTTTGTCACCATCAATCTGATTGTGGATTTGCTGTATTTCGCGGTTGATCCGCGGCTGCGGATTGAACGGTCTACTGCGGGTGGGCACTAGCATGAATGCACCGCTCACCGAAAAGCAGCTTGCCAATCCGCTGGCCAGAATCAACGGCTGGCATGCCGAGCTAACGCGCTTTCGGCAAGACCTGCATGCCTATCCTGAACTAGGGTTTGAAGAACACCGCACCGCGCGCGTGGTGGCCGATGCGCTACGGCTGCTGGGGATTGAAACGCATACCGGCATTGGCAAGACCGGTGTGGTCGGAGTGATTCACGGCAAGTTCAACACGAGCGGAAAAGTGATCGGCCTGCGCGCCGACATGGATGCGCTGCCGATGACCGAGTGCAACACCTTTGATCATGTGTCCACCGTGCCGGGCCGCATGCATGCCTGCGGGCACGACGGCCACACGGCTATGCTGCTCGGCGCAGCGCGCTATCTGGCGGCCACGCGCGAGTTTGACGGCACCGCCATACTGATTTTTCAGCCCGGCGAAGAAGGCTACGCCGGCGCGCGCGCGATGATTCAAGACGGGTTGTTTGACCGCTTCCCCTGCGATGAAGTCTATGCGCTGCACAACTGGCCATCACTGCCTGCCGGAAAAATTGGTATCTCCCCCGGCCCGGCCATGGCTGCCGCAGACCGGGTGGAAATCACCATCACCGGCAAGGGCGGCCACGGCGCGCACGCCTATCTGGCGGTTGATCCGGTGGTGGTCGCGGCGCACATCATTACGGCAGCGCAAAGCATTGTGTCGCGCAATGTGAATCCGCTTGAATCTGCGGTGGTGAGCCTGTGCAGCATGCAGGCCGGCACGCTGGATGCGATGAGCATCATTCCCGGCGAGGCAAAGCTCTCAGGCACCGTGCGCACCTTCAGCCCGGCGGTGCAGGATCTGGTGCAGGCGCGGCTTAAGTCTTTGGTTGAAAGTGTTGCCGCAGCCTTTGGCGCGCAGGCCACGCTGACCTATACGCGTGTGTATCCCGCCACCATCAACCATGCTCGGCAGGCAAATTACGCAGCGGACGTGGCTGCAGCACTAGTGGGTGAAGAAAACCTGGTGCGCAATCTGCCGCCCAGCATGGGCGCTGAAGACTTTTCATTCATGCTGCAAGCCAAACCCGGCGCTTACCTGCGGCTTGGGCAGGGCGGCGCTGAGCATGGCAAGTTTTTGCACAACGCAAAGTATGACTTTAACGACGCGGTGCTGCCGCTGGGGGCGGCGCTGCTGGCAAGTCTGGCCACGCGCGCGATGCGCTTGCAAGACTAAACACAACGATCCGCATTCAAAGAGACTCAAGGGAGAGACACCATGTTCAAGAAATTCGCGATAACCACGATGGCCGCAGCGCTGTGCGCAGCCGCTGGGCTTAGCCACGCGGTTACGTTCAAGATGGCCAATCAAGGCGACGCGCTGTCGCTGGACCCGCACTCGCTGAATGAATCGCTGCAGCTTTCGTTTTTGAGCAACATTTACGAACCGCTGGTCAATCGCGGCAAAGACATGAAAGTCGTGCCCGGTCTGGCCACCAGCTGGAAGCAGACCGCGCCGACCGTGTGGCGCTTTGAGCTGCGCAAAGGCGTGAAGTTTCATGACGGCAGCCCTTTTACAGCAGACGATGTGGTGTTTTCCGTCAAGCGCGGACAGGGCGAAGGCTCTGACGTCAAGGGTGCGATCAGTGAGATTGCTGATGCAAAAAAAGTGGATGACTTTACGGTTGAATTGATCACCAAAGCACCGTTTCCCATTCTGCCGGATGTAATCACCACCTTTCTGATCATGCCCAAGAAGTGGTGTGAAGAGAACCGCGCCACGCAGCCGGTGGACAAGCGCAAAGGCATAGAGAACACTGCATCGTTCAAGGCCAACGGCACCGGACCATTTCGCGTCAAGGCGCGCGAGCCGAGCGTGCGCACCACACTCGTGCGCAATCTGCAGTATTGG
This sequence comes from Pseudomonadota bacterium, assembly GCA_046049785.1. Classification (GTDB taxonomy): domain Bacteria; phylum Pseudomonadota; class Gammaproteobacteria; order Burkholderiales; family Burkholderiaceae_C; genus JBJOQV01. The sequence goes on along the minus strand of JBJOQV010000383.1, from coordinate 4,276 downwards.
GATAAGGTGGAATCCAATGTGGATGAAGTGATCTTCACACCCATCGGCAACCCGTCTACCCGCGTTGCGGCTTTGCTCTCCGGCGAGATCGACATGATGGAGCCGGTGCCGCTGCAAGATGTGCCGCGCATTGACAGCAACCCGCAAACCAAGGTGCTGCAAGGGCCGGAGCTGCGCACGATCTTTTTGGGCATGGATCAAAAGCGCGATGAGCTGCTGTTTTCCAACGTCAAAGGCAAAAATCCGTTCAAAGACAAGCGCGTGCGCCAAGCGTTTTACCAGGCGATTGATATTGAAGGCATCAAGACCAACATCATGCGCGGCGCTGCCACGCCATCTGCGCTGATGGTTGCGCCGGGCGTGAACGGCGCGCCCACTGATTTGGGCAAGCGCCTGCCGTTTGATATCGAAGCGTCCAAGAAGTTGTTGGCTGAAGCCGGCTACCCCAACGGGTTTGAAGTGAAGATGAATTGCCCGAATGACCGCTATGTCAATGACGGCGCGATTTGCACCGCGGTAGTAGGCATGCTCGCCAAGGTCGGCGTCAAGGTCAATCTGGAAGCAGAGTCCAAGGCCACATACTTCCCCAAGATTTTGCGCCGCGATACATCGTTCTATCTGCTGGGCTGGACGCCCAGCACGCTGGATTCGCATGATGTGCTGAACGCGCTGATCGCCACGCCTGCGAGCGGCGGGCAAGGCCAGTTCAACCTGGGCAGCTACTCCAACCCCAAAGTGGATGAGCTCACCAATGCGTTGGCGCGCGAGACAGACCAGGCCAAGCGCAACGCCATGATCCGCGAAGCAATGAAGATCCACATGGACGACATTGGCACCCTGCCGCTGCATCAGCAGGCCTTGGCGTGGGCCATGCGCCGCAACGTCACGCTGGTGCAAGCGCCCACCAATTACCTGCAGCTTAAATGGGTGGTGATGAAGTAACGCCGCACGCGCTTTAAACACCGGGAATCGCATGAATACATCAGCCTCCGCCATCCCAAAACCTCCCAGCTGGTACGCCCGCGCCTGGGACAGTGACGTAGCGCACAGCTTTCGCTCCACACCCATTGCGGTGGTGGCGGCGGTGGTGGCCGTCATCATGATCGGCGCGGCGCTGTTTGCGCCTTGGCTGGCGCCGCACAACGTATTCGATCTAGCCACTGTCGAGCTCAACGACGCACGCCTGCCGCCGGCGTGGCTGGACGGCGGCCAGGCCAAATACCCGCTCGGTACCGACGCGCAGGGCAGAGACATCCTTTCTACGCTGATGTACGGCTCGCGCATCTCCATCCTGGTGGGCGTAGCCGCGGTGGCCGTGGCCATTTTGATCGGCGTGGGGCTAGGCTTGTTTGCCGGCTTTGTGGGCGGCCGGTTTGACTCCATCATCATGCGCATTGCCGATGTGCAGCTGTCGTTTCCCGCCATTCTCATTGCCCTCTTGATCGACGGTGTGGCGCGCGCCGCCGTGCCCAAAGAAGTGCATGATGTGATTGCCTTTCCCGTGCTGGTGGGTGCTATTGCGCTGGCCAACTGGCCGCAGTACGCCCGCACGGTGCGCGGCTCCACCTTGGTAGAAAAGAGCAAAGAATATGTGCAGGCCGCACGCGTGATTGGGGTGAGCAATAACCGCATCATGTTCAGCCACCTATTGCCCAACGTGCTCGGCCCGGTGCTGGTGCTGGCCACCGTGAATATCGCCACCGCCATCATCACCGAGGCAACGCTCTCTTTCTTGGGCGTAGGCGTGCCGCCCACCACGCCCTCGCTAGGCACCATGATCAACGAAGGCAATAACGTACTGTTCTCCGGTGAATGGTGGATCACCGTCTTCCCCGGCGTGGCGCTGGTGCTGCTGGTGCTGTCGGTCAATTTGCTGGGTGATTGGCTGCGCGATGCGCTCAACCCCAAACTGCAGTGAGCGCTGATTGATGACTAAACCATTACTCGAAGTCAAACACCTGCGCGTGGAATTTCCCACCCGCCGCGGCATACTCACCGCCATTGATGACGTGTCCTTCTCCATCAACCCCGGCGAGGTGCTGGGCGTGGTGGGTGAATCCGGTGCCGGCAAGTCGATTACCGGCACCGCCATCATTGGCCTGCTGGAGCCGCCAGGGCGCATCGCCAAAGGAGAGATTCTGCTTAACGGCCGGCGCATCGACAACCTGGGCTATGACGAGATGCGCAAGATCCGCGGCAAAGAGATTGGCGCCGTGTTTCAAGATCCGCTCACCTCGCTCAATCCGCTCTACACCGTCGGCCGGCAGTTGATGGAAACCATCCAGACGCACACGGACATGAATGAGGCGGCCGCCCGCAAGCGCGCCATTGAGCTGCTGGCCGAAACCGGTATTCCCGCGCCTGACAAGCGCATTGACCACTATCCGCACCAGTTCAGTGGCGGCATGCGCCAGCGCGTCGTGATTGCGCTGGCCCTGGCGGTCAACCCCAAGCTGGTGGTGGCCGATGAGCCCACCACGGCGCTGGACGTATCCATTCAAGCGCAGATCATTCAACTGCTCAAAAAGCTGTGCCGCGAGCACGGCACAGCGGTGATGCTGGTCACGCATGACATGGGCGTGATTGCGGAGACGGCGGATCGCGTGGCCGTGATGTACGCCGGCCGCATCGCCGAGATCGGCCCGGTGGCCGATGTAATTCACAAGCCGCAGCACCCGTACACCAAGGGCTTGATGGGCAGCATCCCGGTGATGGGCGCCGACGTTGCGCGCCTGGCGCAGATTGATGGCGCCATGCCGCGCTTAACCGCCATCCCCCAAGGCTGCGCCTTCAACCCGCGCTGCCCGCAGGTGTTTGAAAAGTGCCGCCAAGACCGGCCGGATTTACTGCCGGCGGGCAACACGCAGGCGGCGTGCTGGCTGCATCAGGCGCAGAAAGCCGCTTGAAAGGCAAAAGTCGAATAAATAATCACGCAATATCCACGCGCCTTTCGAGGCAAAAATGGCTCAGAACCCGCATGGATATTGCGTGATCTACTTGTGAATTCAGAACATTCTGACTGCTGTTTGACCCTGTGAGCCGTTATGACAGACGCTGTGCAAGAAGCCCAAGCATCCTCCGCCGCACTCAAGCCCGGTGAGGTTATTCTCTCGGCCAAAGACATCACCAAGATCTTTGATGTGTCCCCGCCCTGGCTCAACCGCGTGCTGGAGCGCAAAGACAAGCAACTGCTGCGCGCTGTGGATGGTGTGAGCTTTGATATCAAGCGCGGTGAAACGCTGGCGCTGGTGGGCGAGTCCGGCTGCGGCAAATCCACCGTGGCGCGGCTGCTGGTAGGGTTATATGACACATCACGCGGCAGCGTCACCTTTGAAGGCAAGCCGCTGGCGTTTCTCAAGACCGATGAAGGCCGGCCGATGCGCCAGAAGATGCAGATGATCTTTCAAGATCCGTATGCATCGCTCAACCCGCGCTGGCGCGTAGGCAAGATTGTGGCCGAGCCGATTCGCGAGCATGGCCTGGTCAAAGACGATGCCGCGGTGGAAAAGCGCGTGGGTGAGCTGCTCAGCCAAGTGGGCCTGAACCCGGCCGATGCCATCAAATACCCGCACCAGTTCAGCGGTGGGCAGCGCCAGCGCATCTCGATTGCGCGCGCACTGGCTACGCAGCCGGAGTTTCTAGTGTGCGATGAGCCGACCAGCGCGCTGGACGTCTCGGTGCAGGCGCAGGTGCTCAACATCATGAAAGACCTGCAGAACAAGATGGGCCTGACCTACTTGTTCATCAGCCACAACCTCGCGGTAGTGCATCACATCGCCGACCGCGTGGGCGTGATGTATCTGGGCAAGATCGTTGAACTCGCCCCGAAAAAGGAGCTGTTCAAAACCCCCCGCCATCCCTACACGCGCATGCTGCTGGATGCGATTCCCGATCTAGCCATGAGCGGCCGCGCCCGCACGCCGGTGCGCGGCGAAGTGCCCAACCCGCTCAATCCGCCCAGTGGCTGCACGTTTCATCCGCGCTGCCCGCAGGCCAATGAGCGTTGCAAGAGCGAAGCGCCGCAGGCGAAGTTCTATGGCGTGAGCCTGGTGGCTTGCCATGCGGTGGAAGAGAACCGGATTTAGTCGTAAAGGACATTGATGAGTTCAGTTGAAACCTGGGCGCGCAGCGCCGCACCCGCCTGCGACTTCTGGTCCGTCCGCGCGGTCACAGAATCCTCCGAACAGCTTATGGTGCGGCAAAACATTGCCGAATCACCGGCGCGGCAGCGCGATGCTGGCGTGATGGTCACGGTGATAGATGTTGGTGGGCTGGG
>JBJOQV010000382.1:0-3725 GCA_046049785.1 Pseudomonadota bacterium | reverse complement strand
CCACGGCGTCAAACACCGCGCCGGGGTCAGACTGCAGCGTGCGCCAGTGCAGCACGGCACGGTCCCATTCCGGCCCCGTGGGCGAAAACGGGCGGCCTTTGCAGTACGCGATGGTTTTGTCGTCCACCGCCACCAAGCCGGCCCGCGCGCCGGCCTCAATGGCCATATTGCACACCGTCATGCGGCCTTCGATTGAGAGCGCGCGAATGGCGCTGCCGGCAAACTCAATTGTGTAGCCCGTGCCGCCGGCGGTGCCAATCTTGCCGATGATGGCCAGCACAATGTCTTTGGCCGATACGCCGCGGCCTAATGTGCCCTCCACCCTTACCAGCATGTTCTTGGCCTTCTTGGCCAGTAGCGTTTGCGTGGCCAGCACATGCTCCACTTCACTCGTGCCAATGCCATGTGCCAGCGCGCCGAATGCGCCGTGCGTGCTGGTATGCGAATCGCCGCACACCACCGTCATGCCCGGCAGCGTGGCGCCCTGCTCCGGCCCCATCACATGCACGATGCCCTGCTGCTTGGACAGAAACGGAAAATACGCCGCGGCGCCAAACTGCTTGATATTCGCGTCCAGCGTGACGATCTGCTCGCGGCTGATCGGATCCACCACGCCGTCCAGGCCCTTGTCCCAATCAGTGGTGGGGGTGTTGTGATCCGCGGTGGCCACAATGCTGGAGACGCGCCAGGGCTTGCGCCCCGCTACGCGCAGGCCCTCAAACGCCTGCGGGCTCGTGACCTCATGCACCAGATGACGATCGATATACAAAATCGATGTGCCATCTGGCTCGGTATGGACGACATGCGCGTCCCAAAGTTTGTCGTACAGCGTTTTTGCCATGATTGCTTTGCAAGGAATCCTCTTCGCAGTTTAATGCTGCGCTGCCGAGGTGCCAAAACGGCCGATTGAGCGAGAAGTTTTCCCAAACAGGAAAGCCCTAGCGCCTGCTCACACCATACCGTCCCACGGCGCCGAGAGCCTCACCGCACCGTTGACAATGCCCACCATGGAGTAGGTCTGAGGGAAATTGCCCCATAGCTCGCCAGTCGCAGGGCTCAAGTCTTCTGAAAGCAATCCCACATGATTGCGGCGCGATAGCAGCGCTTCAAAACACTCGCGCGCGCGGTCAATCTCGCCAATGCGGGCAAGCGCGTCTACGCGCCAGAAAGAACACACATTGAACGAGGTCTCCGGCCGGCCAAAATCGTCTTCTGCCTCGTAGCGGCGCATAAACGGCCCGTCGCACAAATGCTCCTCCAGTGCCATCACGGTACGCCGAAAGCGTGGATCGTGCGGCGGCAAGAAACCCACTTCCGCCATCAGCAGCACGCTGGCATCCAGATCGTTGCCGCCAAAGCACGCCACAAACGATTGCCGCTTTTCACTCCAGGATTGCTCGACGATCTTTGACTGAATTGCTTTGGCACGCGTGCGCCAAAACTCCGCGCGCGCGGCCAGGCCCAGCGCAGCCGCGATCTTGCCCAGCCGGTCGCACGCCGCCCAGCACATCAATGCGGACGATGTGTGCACGGCCGAACGGGTGCGCAACTCCCACATGCCTGCATCCGGTTTGTCATGCACGAGCCACGCTTGTTCGCCTACCGATTCAAGCGCAGAAAAATCGGCCGCATCGGCGCGGCGAAACAGCCGGTGATCATGAAACGCCTGCGCCGCGCCCAGCACGATGTTGCCGTACACATCATGCTGAAAATGTTCGTATGCCTGATTGCCGACACGCACCGGCCCCATGCCGCGATAGCCTGAAAGCCCAGTCACGATCGATTCAGTCAGCGTGCGCTCAAGCGCGATGCCATACAGGGGCTGTACGTGGCCACCTTGCGCGCCACGCACCACGTCATAGAGCCAGCGCAGATAGTCCTCCATCGTGCCAACTTCAGACAGGCTGTTCAAAGCGCGCACCACAAAGAACGCGTCACGCAGCCAGCAAAAGCGGTAGTCCCAGTTGCGGCCGCTGCCCGGCGCCTCAGGGATGCTCGTGGTCATGGCGGCAACAATGGCGCCGGTTTCTTCAAATTGGCAGAGCTTCAGCGTAATTGCGGCGCGGATCACCGCGTCCTGCCATTGCAGCGGCAGCGCCAGCCGGTGCGTCCAGTGCCGCCAGTACAGCATGGTCTGCTCTTCAAAATCACGCGCGGTTTCTTCCACGCCGCCGGTCAAGGTTTCATCGGGCCCCAGCAGCAGACTCACTGGGCTATGCAGCGAGAACCACGTGCTGTCAGCCACATACGTTGGCGGCGCACTGGTGTTAAGCCGCAGCGCGCCACCGGGCAATACATAGCGCAGATGATTGCTGCCGCGGGTGATGACCGGTGTTGCCGTACCCCATTCTGCGCGCGGGCGAACGATAAAGCGCACACGCGGATGACCGGACAGTGGCCGCACGCGCCGCACAAGCTGGGCCGGCCTAAACACGCGGTCGCGATTGAAAAAGCGCGGCGCGAAGTCCACGATTTCAATGCCCTGCCCGGCGGCATCAAACAGCCGCGTGCGCAACACGGCCGTACCCGGCACATACTCCTGCTCGGTGCGCGCAACGCCTTCCAGCTCCACCACCATACTGCCTTCGCTGGGCAGGCCATCGGCAGAATTGAGCAAGGCATGAAATACCGGATCGCCATCAAAGCGCGGCATGCAGCACCACACCACCGCGCCGCGCGTGTCAATCAGCGCGCCAATGGCGCAGTTACCCACCAGCGCAAGTTCAAGCGACGCCGCTGGCCCGGGGGTTATCGCCTGTTTGTTTGATTCTGTTGCCATCGCATCGGGTTGCATTGAATTCAAGAGACACGGCCGCACTATATACAATGCGTGCTCGTTGCGTCGATATGTATGCAACCTTGCCGCTGAAGTTCACTCTAATTCAGACCCTACGCCATCCCGCTCTGAGCCCTGCTGCTTAGAGCGCGATACAAAGCGCCGCACGCGCCACGGCGCGCCGGCCAGAGCAGTTGAATTGCACCACGTCTGGTGCAACACCCCGAATGAGAGAGCTGATCCATGAAACTCCTCAATTTGCAATTACGCTTTCTGATTCCGCTCGTGATCACGCTAGCGGCGGCGGCGTACGTCGCATTGCCGCTGATGGATCAGCTCAATCTGCGCTGGTTCGCGCGGGATCTGAACATGCGCGGCGCACTGCTCACCAACACCTTGGCTGAATCGATCAACGAGGGGCTGACTGATTCACGCCAAGCGCGCCTGCAAGCCCTATTTGACCGTGCAGTGCAAGACGAACGCCTGTTCGCCATTGGCCTGTGCTCGCCTGACGGCAAACTGCTGCGCTACACCATCACGTTTCCCAGAGCGCAGACATGCGCGTTCTTCAAAAAGATTGCGCAGCTGCCCGATCCGCGGCTCAAGCTGGTCGGCGGGCCGGTGCATGTCGGCGTACATCCGGTCACTACCGATGAAGGAACCATTGCAGAGATTGTCATGCTGCAAGACTTGAGTTTCATCGACCGGCGCAGCCAGGACACGCGCCAGTATCTGCTGATCTTCATCGTCGCGCTGGGGCTGACGATTGCCATCATCACCATGATCGTTGCGCAGCTCAGTTGGCGCGGCTGGGTGGCCGGTGTGCGCGGCATTCTGCGCGGCGAAGGTTTGCTGCGGCCGCTGCTGTCGCCGCCGGAAATGACACCGATCGCGGCGGAACTGCGTACCCGGCTGCGCGATCTGGAAGATGAATTTCGCCGCGCCATCG
>JBJOQV010000381.1:0-3705 GCA_046049785.1 Pseudomonadota bacterium | reverse complement strand
CTACAGCGAGCGTGAATAACACCGAGCACGCGGCAAACGCCACCGTCCAGAGAAAAATGGCAAGAAACGGGACGCGAAAATCCGGGTCGTTGATCATGCGGCCGTAGTTGCCCAGGCCAATGCCCACCTTGAAGCCGGGCAGCACCCGCTCGCCGCTGGCGCTTTCGTAAAAGCCAGTGTCCATGTTGGCCTTGTAGACCTCACCCGACTTGACGTTGGTCAGGCTGGCGTCAGCGTTGCGCTTCCATACACGATCAAGGGGCGCGAACTCGCGCGCGCCCGCGTAACTGAGCAACATGCCGTCCGGCAGCTTCAGCTTGATCTGCGCCAGCACTCTGCGGTGTTTGAGCACCTCAGACAGCGGCAGCGGATCGTTGACCTGAAAACTTGCGTCTTTCAGTGCCGCCATCGCGACCTCGCCCGGTGGGCTGGGCTGCAGCAGCGCCAGCGACGGGGAAAGAAAGCTCTTGGCGCGCAGCTCTTTGAGTTTGGCCTCGTCCTGCTCGTCTTCTTCTTCATGTTTAGGCGATAGCAGGATACGAAACTCCTCGCCCTCAGCGTGCAGCGTAAAACTAAAGCCCTGCCCCTCGCCCGGTGCGGTCTGCTCCAGCAAATAGGCGGTTGAGCGCTCCAGCGTGAGCAAATTGCTGGATGAATAGTTGGTAAAGCCAATCTGCACCGTGTAGAACAGCGGAAAGGCCACAAAGATCAGCATGCCCGCCAAACCCGGAAACAGGTAACGGTAGGCAAACGCCACGTTGGCGAGGTACACAAAAAAACCCAGCCCAAACAGCGCCAGCGCGGAAACTGCCAGCAGCAATTGGCCGGCAGCGTAGATCTTGAAAACGATCCATAGCGCCGCGAGCGCGCTAATGATCGTGACAGGCCACTTCAGGGTGCGGCCCCAATCCGTCTGACCCATGCAACCTCTCTTTGCGCGGTGCCGCGCGTACTGCACGGCCCGCGTATTTCCCTCGTTATGCTGTCACAGTAGCTGTGCACACAACTTCTGTCGTGGCGCAAGCGCGCGAACCCTTGCAAATCCGCGCCCCGGCTGCCTGCGAAACTACGCCATTATTTGCCCAGCATGCGCGCCGCAGCGGCATCCAGCGCTTCCTTGGGCGTTTGACGGCCGTTGCTGATATTTTCCAGCGCAGAGCCCATCGACGACCAGAACTTGCCCATCTCGGGAATGTTGGGCATCGGCTCGCCACGGCGGGCATTTTCCATCGTTGCCTTGATGTAGGTGTTTTCAGACAACTCTTTGAAGAACGCCTTGTTGGCTGGCGTGCCCAGCGGCACATCAGCATTGATCATCTTCAAGCCGTCCACTTTCAACACGTGGTTTTCAAGGAACTCCTTGGCGACGTCTTTGTTCTTGCTGGGCGCGGCAATCATGCAGCCCAGCACGCCCACAAAGGGCTTGGCCGGCTTGCCGGCAACATCAGGAATCGGCCCCACACCAAAATCGATGTTGCTCTTCTTGACGTTGTCCCATGCCCAGGGGCCAGAGATCATCATGGCTACATCGCCTTTGTTGAAGGCGGCTTCCATCTCTGCATAGCCCGAGCCCTTGGGCATCATGCCGCTTTTCACCATGCTGGCGAGCAATTCGCCGCCCTTAAGTGCACCCGGTGAGTTCACGCCAACCTTGGTGGGATCAAGCTCGCCCTTGGCATCGCGGCCAAACACAAAGCCACCATTGGCGGCCAGAATCGGCCAGGTGAAGTACGTGTTGTTGTAGTCCCAGAGAATTGCCTTCTTGCCCTTGGTGCTGAGCTCTTTGTCCAGCTTGGCCACATCATCAAATGACTTTGGCGGCGTTTTCACGAGCGCCTTGTTATAGATCAGGCCAATCGCTTCGATGGAGACTGGGTAGCCCCAGGTCTTGCCTTGGAAGTTAAACGCTTTCCATGCGGTCTCTTCTATCTCGTCGCGCACCTTCTTGCTGGGGTTCACAGGCACGATCAGGCCGGACTTGGCCCACTCACCCATGCGGTCATGCGGCCAGCAGAATACGTCAGGCCCTTTGCCTGCGGCGGCTGCCTGCGCAAACTTGCCCGGCGCATCTTCAGGATGCTCCACCGTCACGGGAATGCCAGCTTTTTTGGCAAACGCATCGCCAACTTTTTGCAGGCCGTTATAGCCTTTGTCGCCGTTGATCCAGACCAGCAGCTTGCCGGCGTCTTGCGCGCTGGCGGCTGCCGCAAAACCGAGCGCCGCAGTCACGGCGGCCGCGGTAGCGATTCGTTTGAATAATGTGGTCTTCATGCTGCTGTCTCCTGTGGAAAAAAAAGGGGCTGGAAAGTTTTTGGATATTGAGGAACTTACGCGGCGCGCCGATGCGGTACCTGGTAATGCCGCCGCATCGCAACGCCATTAGCATCAAACAGATGCGAACAGTTGGCCGGGATGGACAGGTTGAGCACATCGCCGATGGCAACATCCGAGCCCCCCGGCAAATGGCAGGTCAGCGCATCGGCCACGCCTTCGTAAGCAAAGTAGGCCTGTGTGGAACTGCCCAGCGGTTCGACAAAATTGACCGTGGCGCGAATCTGATTTTCTGCGGCGTTGATCGCAAAGTGCTCAGGGCGCACCCCCAGAGTCACCTTGTCGCCGGGTTTGGCGGCCGATGCATCCACCTCCACGCGGATCTGCACCTGCGATTTGAGGCGGACCACTGCCTGGCGCGCATCGGCCTGCATAACCTCTGCTTCAATGAAGTTCATCTTGGGTGATCCAATGAATCCGGCCACAAATGCGTTGACAGGGTATTCATAGAGCTCCAGCGGCGTGCCCACCTGTTCGATCTTGCCCGCGGCGAGCACCACGATGCGGTTAGCCAGCGTCATGGCCTCCACTTGATCGTGGGTCACATAGATCATGGTGGTTTTGAGCTCTTCATGCAGCTTGGCAAACTCGTAGCGCATGCGCACGCGCAGGGCGGCGTCCAGATTGGACAGCGGCTCATCAAACAAAAAAACTTCAGCCTTGCGCACAATGGCGCGGCCGATCGCCACGCGCTGGCGCTGGCCACCAGATAGATCTTTGGGCTTGCGTGCGAGTAGTTTGTCGATATTGAGAATCTGCGCCGCGTGCTGAACGGCAGCATCGATCTTGTCTTTGGGCATTTTGGCCAGCTTCAGGCCAAACGCCATATTGTCATACAGCGACATGTGCGGATACAGCGCGTAGGACTGAAACACCATGGCAATGCCGCGCTCCGCCGGCGGCACGTCGTTGACCAGCTTGCCGCCGATTTTGAGCTCGCCGCTGGTGATGTCTTCCAGCCCGGCGATCACGCGCAAGAGCGTGGACTTGCCGCAGCCCGACGGGCCGACAAACACCACAAACTCGCCGTCTTCGATCTCAAGATTAATGTCGTGCAGCACCTGCACGTCACCAAAGGCCTTGTTGACTTTGTGAAGCCGAACGTCCGACATCGTCTGAGTCTCCTGCGATTTTTTTGTTCTCAAACGCGGCGCGTCAGGTCACTCACTGCGCCGCACTTTGGGTGCCTAATTTGACTAGGCCATCTGTTTATGTAGAAAATATACAAAAATATTGTCTGAATTACAATACTTGCTTCGCCCCGCTTCAAAAATATTTTTTCTTTTTAAATCAAATAGTTAGCGTTATCCAGCCTGTGTATTTTATTTTCGTAATGTCCTGTTGTGTAGCTAAACTACGTTGCACCCAGGAAGT